>DAOPQX010000006.1:0-9454 GCA_035348395.1 Vicinamibacterales bacterium
GAGATTCTCGAACGGCGGAAGCCGCTCGGCCCGAACGCCTACGTGTTCGGATCCGAGTGCGGCGAGTACCAGCCGAACATTCAGACCGGATGGGACGCGCTGCGGCTCCTCGCCTATGGCATCGAGCCGCGCCGGAGCCGCGGGCGGGAGAACGCCGAGTGGAACCGGTTGCAGCTGCGGAAGATCGATCTGCACTGGCACGACCTTCGTCACGAGGGAGCCTCAAGACTCCTCGCCGACGGCGTGGACATCCGCATCATCCAGCTGATGCTCGGACACGCCAGCCTGCAGCAGACGCAGCGGTACCTGAATGTGACGGATGAGGAATTGCGCAGAGGGCTGGAGGTGAGCTGGAAGCGCGCCCGGGTGGTGCAGCAGGAGCCTGCCAAGGCTCCCGAAACCCCGCACGATTGTCACCCGTTTGTCACTCAGCGGGTCGAAATGTGGCGCGCCCGACAGGATTCGAACCTGTGGCCTTCGGCTCCGGAGGCCGACGCTCTATCCAGCTGAGCTACGGGCGCGCACGGGAAGACGCGGCTCGGCGGGCACCCGCCCGCTCTGCCGCAGCACTTGAGTGTATCACGAGCGCCGCCCGGGCTTCGATTTGAAACACGCCGCACGCGCCACGAACGAATCAGCTCCTACCTGGTGCCGAGAACGAACGAGTTGCCATCCGGGTCCTTGAAGGTGCAGAAGGTGCCCAGGGCTCCCGCTTTGGATCCTGTGAGAACGCGACGCCTTTCGCCTCAGCTCTCGCGCCGTCCCCTCGACGTCGTCGGTCCACAGCGCCATGTTCATCTGGCTGCCGGGCGCGAGGCCGCCGTCCACGCGGAAGAGCACGAGCCGCGTGTCGGCGCCAGGGATCCCCAACTCGATCCAGCGCTGCTCGTCGCTGAACGGCTGGTCGGTGAGAACGCGGAATCCCAGCTTCTCGGTGTAGAAGGCAAGCGCCCTGTTCCTGGTCGGTCACCGGGATGCTCACGAACTTGACGCCTCGAATCATCATGGTTCCTCCGTCGATCATTCTCGGGACGACCGCGACGCCGCGCAAGGGAGAATGGTGCTACACTATAGTGCGATGCAACACATGGGAGTTGACGAGTACGTGCTCGACGTGTTGATGCCCGATCTCGTCGGGCACGACCGGTCGCCGGGCGCATTCCTGGTGTACCTGGCGCTGTGGACCGGTCTGTACCGCAGCGCGGAACGGCGGATTGCCGTCAGCCTGCAGCAACTCGCCCAGCGCACCGGGCTCTCGAAGTCGGCGGTGCAGGCGGGCGTTCGCGTGCTGAAGCGGCGTGGCCTCGTGGCGGTCACCAAGGACACCCCCACGTCGGTGCCGCAGTACGAGCTGAGGCGCCACTGGCTCGGGCGCCGCTCGAGGGCGCTGAAAGGGTACGGCAGGGGCTGAAACCTCGACACACCTCCGTGGCGCAGGTCTTGAACGTAGCTCCCATGCGCCGGCGGTCCCTGCCAGTTCCTGCCTTGAGCTTCAGCCGACCGCCGAGATGCGTAACGGGAGTACTGCATGAGAATCACGCAGATCGAGACGGTCCGGCGAATGCTCTGGTTGACCGCGGGGCTGCTCGTCGCATCGGGCAGCGGAATCCCGCTCGGGAGCCAGGAGGAGGCGGTCGAAACGGCGCAGGATCGGCCAACGGCCGAGGACCGGGGCTCCGGGCCGCGCGCGGCGGATGGGGACGATCTCATTACCGCCGGCCGACACGTGCGCATCGAGGACGAGGTGGAGGGCGACGTTGCGGCCGCGGGCGCAGAAGTGTCGATCCAGGCGCCGGTGAGCGGCTACGTGATGAGCGCCGGACGAAACGTACGGCTCGACGGCCGCGTCGGGAACGACCTGTGGGCTGCCGGGGAGACCGTTGACGTGGATGGCGCTGTCGCCAACAACGCGATGGTCGCGGGGCGGGTCGTTCACCTGCACCCTGGCGCCACCATAGGCAACGACGCGAGCGTGGCCGGCAACACGGTGATGATCGAAGGCCGGATAGAACGCGACCTCAACATCGGCGCGTCCACGGCTCGCATCGCGGGCGACATCGGCGGCTCGGTCGACGCGCGGGCGGCGCGAGTGTCGCTGCTGCCCGGCGCCAGCGTACGAGGAGATCTGTTGGTGCGCGCGCAGGAACCGCCCGAGATCTCGCCAGACGCCAGGGTCCTCGGGCAGGTTCGGTATCAGCACGTCGAGCAGGGCCCGGGTTCGCCGTCCTGGCCGTTCGTGTGGCTCCTGGGCTTCGGGGCAATCCTGACCCTGGGCCTCGCGTTGAACCTGCTCGCTCCGGCGTGGCCGGCGAAGGTCGCCGAGACGCTGCGCAGGCGCGCGATCGCCTCGTTCCTGAGCGGACTGGCGGTGTTCGTGCTCGCCCCGCTGGCCGCGGTCGTCCTTGCGGTCACCGTCGTCGGCATCCCGCTGGCCGTGGTGCTTGGAGCGCTGTACGTGACGGCGCTCGTCCTGGCGGGCGTGTTCGTCTCCCATCGCGTGGGCGACTGGGTGCTGCGGCTCATGAACCGGCCCCAGGCCTCCCCCTGGGAGCGCCTGGCCGTTGGCGCGCTGGTCGTCTCGCTGGGCGTCTCGCTGCCCTTTGTCGGCTGGCTCGTGCTGCTCGCGGTGCTCATCACGGGTGCGGGCAGCCTCGTGCTCGAACGCAGCCAGCGGAGGGAAGCGGTACCAGGGCGGTGATGACCCGGTCGCGCAGCCGGCCCACGAGGCTGCGAGCAGGCTGCAGCCCGGGGCCGTACGGCGGGACACCAGGGCGCGGGAACAAGTAGATGCCCGGGGCGATCGCCACGCAGGGCACGCCCGCCGCTTCGGCCCCGACCATCGCCCCGAGCAGCGTTTCGCTGGTGACGACCACGTCGGCCGGTGCCCGCCCCAGCTCCTCCACGAGATCCTCGGCATAGCCGAGGGAAGGGCCGATCATCATGCCGTCCCGCACGCGCCTGAGGGCGTCGAGCGGAGACGAGGCCTCCCAGTCGCGAATGGGATCGGCGTCGGGTGAGGGGTCCTCGCGATGCGGCGCCCGGCTCCACGAACGAAAGCCCGCGCCGGCCGCCTCGACCGCGCACGACGGCCGGCCGCACAAGGTCGGCCGGGCGGCCTGAGCCTTGAGCCGTGAGCCTTGAGCCGTTCTACGGCACCATCCACGTCGCCACGGTCGCCTGCAGGAAGGTGATCAGCGCGATCACAGCCAGCAGCAGCAGCGAGTGCTTCAGCGTGAAACGGAAGAGCGACGCCTCCTGGCCGACCAGGCCCGTCGCCGCGCACGCCACCGCGATCGATTGCGGCGAGATCATCTTCCCGGTGACCCCGCCCGACGAGTTCGCCGCGATCGCCAGCACCGGGTCCATGCCCGTGTGCTCGGCCGACACGGTCTGCAGCCGGCCGAACACGGCGTTCGACGAGGTGTCCGAGCCGGTCACGAACACGCCGAGCCACCCCAGCACGGGCGAGAACAGCGGGAACAGCGCCCCGGTGCTCGCCAGCGCGGTCCCCATGGCGGTCGTCATCCCCGACGTGTTGCCGACGTAGGCGAGGCCGAGGACCGACGCGATCGTCAGCAGGGGAGCCGCCAGTGAGGCGAGCGTGCGGCCGAACAGCGCGAGAGCCGCCCCGGGACGCATCCGCGCGATCGCCACCGAGACGATGCCGGCCAGCAGCGTGGCCGTCCCGGTGGCCGACAGCCAGTTGAACGTGTAGACCGCCGGCGCCGGGCCGGTCGCCCCCGGCAGCACGACCGCGTTGTGGATCAGCGGGAACGGGAAGGCCACAGTCACCGTGTCGAGCAGCGCCTTCACGGGCCGCACGCCCCAGTTCGCCACCAGGATCGTGAGCACGATGAACGGGCTCCAGGCCCAGATCAGCATGCCGGGCCGGTGGCGGACGGGGACGGTCGTCGCCGCCGGCTCCTCGTCGAACCGCCAGGTCCGCGTCGGCCGCCAGAACGTGAGGAACACGACCAGGCACGCAATCGAGACGAGCGACGAGATGATGTCGGGCAGCAGCGGGCCGAGGTAGTTCGACGTCCACCACTGCGCCAGCGCGAAGCTGCCGCCCGAGACGAGCGCCGCCGGCCACACCTCCTTCACACCCTTCGGCCCCGCCATGATGGCCACGAGCCAGAAGGGGACCAGCACCGACACGAACGGCAGCTGCCGGCCGACCATCTTCGAGATCTCGAAGACGTCGAGGCCTGTCACCTGCCCGGCCACGAGGATCGGGATGCCGATCGACCCGAACGCGACCGGTGCCGTGTTGGCCACCAGGCACAGCCCGGCCGCGTAGAGCGGCTGGAAGCCGAGGCCCACGAGCATCGCCGCCGAGATGGCCACCGGCGCGCCGAACCCGGCGCACCCCTCGAGGAACGCGCCGAAGCTGAACGCGATCAGCAGCGCCTGCAGGCGGCGATCAGAGGTGAGCGACGCGACCGAGTCGCGGATGATCGCGAACTGCCCGCTCTCGACGGTCACCCGGTAGAGGAAGACGGCGGCGACCACGATCCAGCCGATCGGGAAGAGCCCGTAGAGCGCTCCCTGCACCGTCGAGGCCAGCGCCAGCGGTACCGGCATCCCGAACACGGCGATCGCGACACCGACGGCGAGGGCGGCGGTGGCCGGCCCGGCCGCGTGCCCCTTCCACCGCTTGATCGCGAGGGCCCAGAAGAGGAAGGCGATCGGGATGGCCGCCGCGAGCGCCGAGAGGAAGATGCCGCCCAGCGGGTTGGGCTGCTGAGTCCACATGGCGGGGGATTATAGCCGCGGTGGGAACCTGCTCGGGATGCAGCCCGGATAGAATGGTGTCTTCCAAGGGAGGCCGCATGAAGAGGAAGTGGCTCGCGTCGGCGGCGGCGTTCGGCATCGTGGCCCTGATGGGCGTGCCCGTCCTCGCCCAGGAGATGAAGATGTCGGCCGTCCCGCAATCTCCGGAGTGGCAGAAGCTGGCCACGCTGGTGGGCCACTGGGAAGGGGTCTACGAGGCGCCAGACGGGACGAAGATGAACGGCACGCTCGAGGTGCGCATGACGGGCGACAACTCCGCGATCATGCACCTGATGAACCGCGACGCGCCGCACGAGATGGTGACGATGATCCACCCTGACGGGAAGCGGCTGCTCGCCACCCACTACTGCGCCGCGCACAACCATCCCCGGATGGCGCTGGTGCCGTCGAAGAACGCAGGCGAGGTTGCTTTCGACTTCGTCGACGGCACCAACATCGCTCCCGGGGAGCACTACATGAGAAAGGTGATCTTCCGCTTCGTGGACGCCGATCACCACGAGGAGGAGTGGACCGCCATGGGGAGCGACGGCAAGCTGAACTCGGCCGTCTTCAAGTACACGCGCGTCAAGAAGTGACCCTCGTCGCCTCGATCGGTTCGCCCTTCGTGCGGCCCGTCGTGACGGTGCCCCTCATGGTGTCGCCGGTCACGCGCAGGTCGTAGCGGGCGCCGCCGGCCGTGAACGTCAGATGGTCGCCCCGCAGCCGCGGGCGGACGAGCGATCGCCTGGTGCCGCCCGCGACGAGCGCACCCGAGACGACCTGGAAGGTCTGCGCCAGGCGCAGGCGCCGGCCGCGCGGCAGCTGCCACGTCCCCTCGACCCGGGCCGGCACGACCCAGAGAAGCGCCGTGCAGTAGTTCGCGCAGTCCTTGGTCACCACCTCCGACCGGTCCGGCTTCCAACCCTCCATGTCGAAGGTGTTCGAGACGATTCGCGTCCCCGGCGCCATGGCGAGCAGCTTCGGACGCAGCTCGAGGTTGATGGACGGCAGCAGGAACATCGTGATGACGGTCGCCTTCGAGAGATCGGCTTCGAAGAGGTCGGCCCGCTCGAAGGTCGCCAGGCTCGTCACGCCGGCGGCCTCCGCGTTGCCCCGGGACAGCTCGACCATCTCGGGGTTGTACTCGATGCCGTGCGCGCGCGCGCCGCGCCGGGCCGCCGCGATCACCGTCCGGCCGTCGCCCGAACCGAGGTCGAGCACGTAGTCCGCAGGCGTCACCTCCGCGAGGTCGAGCATCTTCTCGACCATCGTGTCTGAGGTCGGCACCCAGACGACGTCCTTTCCTTCCTGGCCGATCTCGGGCTGGTAGGGCCGCTGGGCCTGCTGTCTGGATTGCGGCTCCTGGGCCTCCTGGTGCTGATCCTGGCCTCTCGCCGCCGCCATCACAGAACAGGCCAGAGCGCATGCGACGGCCGCCAGCATCCGCGTGGGACGCATCCTCGACATCCTACGACCTCCGTGCGGCTTCGCGTGACGCCGCAACAGGAAGATACCACCGCGCCGCCGGACGTGAGCGATAATGCCGGGCGCGCGCCCGCACCGCGCGACCGAGGCGCCGACGATCCGCGCCTTGGAACAGGAGGAGACCGGATGGCAGGGTGGTTTCGCAGGGTGGCGGACGCGGACAGGACGGTGGCGCCCGATCCGGCGTCGCGTCCCAAGGCCTGGCTCGACGAGGAAGAGGACCGCCTGATCCCGCCGCGGAACCTCTGGGTGGGCCGCGGCGATTCCATCAGCCACTATTACCGCTGGGTGTGGGAGTACCTGGCGTACCTCACCCTGCTCACCGGGCTGCAGCGCGAGCAGGCCGTGCTCGAGCTGGGATGCAGCCATGGCCGGACCGCCCGCGGGCTGCTCTCGTACCTCCGCTCGCCTGGCCGGTACGTGGGCCTCGACGTTCACGGTCCCAGCATCGAGGATGCCCGAGCGCGAATCGAGGCCCGTTACCCGAACTTCCACTTCGTCCAGGCCGACGTCAGGAACCGCCACTACAACCCCGAAGGCCGGACGAGCGCCGACTGCTATTCCTTCCCCCTCCCGGACGCCTCGTTCGACGTCGTTTATGCGGCTTCGCTGTTCACGCACCTGCTGCCGTGCGAGACGCGCCGCTACTTCCTCGAGAGCGCCCGCGTCCTGAAGCCGGGCGGGCACGCCCTGTTCAGCGTGTTCCTGCTGGATTGCTACCGGGGGCCGGGTACGACGACCTCGCCTTTCTACCAGTTCGAGCACCCGCTCGAGGGGTGTGAAGGCGTGGCAGTGCGGGATCCTGACTTCCCGGACAATGCGGTGGCCTACCGCTCGGACGTGCTCGCGAGCTGCGCGAACGAGGCGGGACTGGACGTGGTCAGGGTGCTGCCGGGACTGTGGACCGAGAGCCCCGGCTTCGCGGTCAACGAGCAGGACCTGGTGCTGCTGCGGCGGCGGTGAGGGCTAGCGGACCCTCGTCGCCTTGAAGGGCTCCTTCTTCTTGCCGGTGACGATCGTGCCCTCCATCGTGTCGCCCTTCACGACCACGAAGTAGTCGGACCCGCGAACCGAGAACGTCAGGTGCTCGCCGTTCAGCCGCCCGGCCGAGATGGGCGTCGTCGCCCCCCACGACGCGATCGAGCCGGTGACCTTCTGGAACGCCTGGGTGAGGATCAGCCGCCCCCGCGGCAGGGCCCAGGTTCCCTCGACTTTCGCTGGCACGACCCACAGCAGCGCCGTGCAGTAGTTGACGCACTCGCGCGTCACCTGGAAGGAGGCGTCGGGCTCCCAGTCGCCCATCTTGAAGGTGTTCGAGACGACCCGCGTGCCGGGCTTGAGCGAGAGAAGCGCCGGCCGCAGTTTCATGTTGATGGAGGGGAGCAGGAACATCGTGATGACGGTGGCCCGCGAGAGGTCCGACTCGAAGAGGTCGGCCTTCTCGAAGGTGGCGAGGCCCGCGACGCCGGCGGCGTCGGCATTCCGCTTCGCCAGCTCCACCATCTCGGGGTTGTACTCGATGCCGTGCGCACGGACGCCCCGCTTCGCGGCGGTGATGACCGTCCGGCCGTCCCCCGACCCCAGGTCGAGGAGGTAGTCGCGGCGCGTCACGTCCGCCAGGTCGAGCATCTCGTCGACCAGCGTCTGCGCGGTCGGCACCCAGACGACGTCCTTGCCCGGCTGGCCGACCTCGGGCTCGTAGGGCTTCTGCCGAGGCTTGCCCGGGGCCTGGGCGCCGAGCGACAGCACGGCCACGACGAGCAGGGCGGCAACACGCGCAGGTCGTGACCAGGTCATGTGGAGATGTGACCCGAGGGATCCCTTCAGCCCGAAAGTCACCCATGTCTCCGGAATGGACCTGTGGAGGATGGCGCGCCCGGAGGGACTCGAACCCCCGACCTGCGGCTTCGAAGGCCGACGCTCTATCCAAACTGAGCTACGGGCGCGCGCCGCTCGATCATACACCGGCCGCCGTCACTTGCGCCGGCCGAGCCGCCAGACCCACCGGCTGACTTCGCGACCTCGTGGACTCCAACTTCGCGACCTCGTGACTTCGCGACTTCGCGACTTCGCGACTTGTGGACTGATCCTTGCTGCCTCTCCGCGGGGAGGACCCAGCATGGCTCATCACGATCGACACCCGGCCGACGAGGCAGAACTCGACCGCGACGAGCGCGAGATCCCCGACGAGCCGCGCGGCGGAGACGAAGAAGAGTTCGACGACACCGAGCTCGACGACGAGGACCTCGACGAGGGAGACGTGAGCGACGAAGACATCCGCGCCCGGGAGGCCTGATCAGCGGTGTTCGCTTCACCGAAGAGGTTGGCAGCGAAGGCGGCAGGAAGAAAGGACCCGGGATACTGACACGACGAGCGGGAGGCGGGGGGCGGGCGCCTTCGCAGGGTGCCCGGTCCCCGCTCGACCTCGATGAAGCAACTGCAGCGAATCGCCGGAGTGCTGCTCGACGTGGACGGCACGCTCGTGGACAGCAACGACGCGCACGCCCGGGCCTGGGAGCGCGCCTTCCGCGAACACGGCTACGATGTGCCCTTCGAACGCATCCGCCCCCTGATCGGGATGGGGGGCGACAAGATCCTGCCGCTCGTCGCGAACCTCGATCCCGGCAGCATTGACGGCGAGCTCGTCGCCGACCGGCGGCGCGCCGTGTTCTTCCGCGACCACCTGCCGGTGCTGCGCGCGCAGCGCGGCGCGCGGCAGCTGGTCCAGTTGCTGCGCGAGCGGGGCTTGCGGCTTGCCGTCGCGACCTCGGCGAAGGCCGAGGAAATCGACGGCCTGCTGCGGGCGGCGCGGGTGGACGACCTGGTGGACGAGGTGGTCACCAACAGCCATGCCGGCGCGTCGAAGCCCGAGCCCGACATCCTGCAGCTGGCCCTCCACCGAATCCGGTGCGCGCCCGCGCAGGCTTTCATGATTGGCGACACGCCGTACGACATCGAGGCCGCAGGGCGCAGCGGCATCGTGACCATCGCCCTGCGCTGCGGCGGGTCCTCGAACCAGGACCTTGCCGGCGCGTTCGCCGTGTACAACGATCCCGAGGCTCTGGCCAACGACCTGGACCGGGTGTTGGCGTCCTAGGGTCTTCCGGCTTTTGCCTTCCGCCCTCCACCCACGAGGCGCTCCAGGTCCACCCCCTTCGACGTGAGCAGGCCCGCCCACAGGTCTCCCACCTCGCGC
>DAOPQX010000006.1:9464-25038 GCA_035348395.1 Vicinamibacterales bacterium
CCGGCACCGTGCGGATCGTGAAGTCCTCGCGCCTCACGCCCCGGTGCACCTCGTCCCAGCTGAGAGGCGTCGAGACGCCCGCGAACTCCGACGCCCGGGCGCTGTACGCGCATGCCAGCGTCTTGCCGCGCACGTTCTGCAGGTAGTCGAGGTAGATGCGCGTGCCGCGCGCGTGCACGCTGCGGACGATGGTGGTCTCCTTCGGGTGCTTCTGCGCGACCAGCGTGGCGATCAGCTGGCAGAACAGGACGGCCGTTTCGTACGGCGTATGCGGCGGCATCGGGATGTAGACGTGGAGCCCGTCGGCGCCCGACGTCTTCGGGAAGCCGGGGATGCCGCGGGCCTCCAGTTCGTGGTGCACCCACCGGGCCGCGTCGAGCACCTGGTCGAAGGTGGTGCCGGGCATCGGGTCGAGGTCGATCGCGACATGATCGGCGTCCAGGTGCGAGCCGACGCGCGAGAACCACGGATCCTGCGAGATGGCGGCCAGCTGGGTCATGTAGAGCAGCGTCGCGAGCGAGCCCCCCACCAGGCGGCTTGGCACGTCGGTGTCGTCGGGGAGCGTCTCCACCCGCACGCCCTGCGGCAGCGGTTCGGGCGCGCGTTGCTGGTAGAACGCCTTGCCCCGGACCCCGTTGGGGTACCGCTTCATCACCAGCGGGCGGTCTTCGACCACCGGCAGGAGGTAGGGGGCCACGTCGGCGTAGTACCGCATCAGGTCGCCCTTGGTCAGGCGCCCCTGGGACCAGAAGACCTTCCCCAGGTTCCCCACCTCGAGCCTGACGCCTCCCGGCAACTCCAGCCGTCCGTCGCCGCCGGCTTCCTCGATCTCGCGCAGCCGCGCGACCAGCGCCTTCGCCTGCCGTCCCGCGGCCCCCTTCACGAGCGGCGCCAGGTCGGGGTCCGCGGCCTTTCGGGCAGGCGACGGCGTGCCACGGGCAGGCGGGGACGCCGTGTCACGAACAGGCGGGGACGCCGTGTCACGAACAGGCGAGGACGCCGTGTCACGAACAGGCGGGGACGCCTGTTCTACTGGCATTTCGCGCGTCACGCTCGCGGCCTGCACGTCGTCGCGGAGGCCGAGGTACACGGGGTGGCGCAGCTTCCCGTCCGATGTCCACTCCGTGAAGCGCACTTGCACCACCAGCTTCGGCTCGACCCAGTGCGGGCGCTCGTTGGCCTGGGGCCGGGTGGTGAAGGGGCACTCGCGGATCTCGATCGCCTTCAGCAGGCGCGCCACCCGTTCGAGCTCTGCGCCGGAGAACCCGGCGCCCGTGTGCCCGACGTATTCGAGCTTGCCGCCTTCCGCCCGGACGCCGAGCAGCAGCGCGCCCAGGTGGCCGCGGGTGTGGCGAGGTTCGGTCCAGCCCCCGACGAGGAACTCCTGCTCGAGGGTGATCTTCAGCTTGCGCCAGTCGGGCGACCGGTGGCCCGCCCGGTAGCGCGAGTCGAGCCTCTTGACGACCAGCCCCTCCCAGCCGCGTGCCCGCGCCTCGTCGTACAGCGCGCGCCCGTCGGCGGGTACGAACCGGCTCAGTCGGAGCAGCGGCGATCCCGTGTTCTCGAACACCCGCTCCAGCCGGGCGCGGCGCGCGGTGAGCGGAAGCCCCTGCAGGTCTTCGCCGCCGTCGCGCAGGATATCGAAGGCGATGAAGGCGACCGGCGCGCTCGACGCGACGCGGCGCACGTCGGCTTCCGAGGCGAGGTGGATGCGCCCCTGCAGCTGCTGGAAGCCGGCCGGCTCGCCGTCCTGCCCGAGCGCGACGATCTCGCCGTCGAGGACGACGCCGGCCTTCAGGCCCCGGCCGTACTCGGCGAGCGCGCGCGCGATCTCCGGGAACTGGCGGGTCTTGTCGTTGCCCGCGCGCGAGTAGATTCGCACCGAGCCGGCCCCGCCGGTATTCGCGACGTCCGCGATGGCGCGAATCCCGTCGTACTTCGGCTCGTAGGCGAGGGAAGGATCCTGGAGGGGCGCGTCCGCGAGCGTGGCGAGCATGGGCCGGGCCGTGTGCGGAACGCCCCCCAGTCTGAGGCTACCGCTTGCGGAGCTCGCGCTCGGCGGCCAGCCAGTCCTCCACGTCGTGGCCGTGTGCGCCGCCGCGCGAGAGGAACAGTTCGAAGGCACGCCGGGCGATGGCCTCGCGGTCGGGTTCGCGGCCCCAGATGCCGGGCGAGGATGCCGACCGCGCTACCTGCGGAGCCAGCGTCCCGCCGTTCGTTCCGGCGGCGGCCGTCTGTTCGCGCCCGCCCGTCATCAACCCGGACGAGCCGGCCTCGACCGCCTGGCTTCCTGGCAACTCGGCGCCCCCAGCCGCGGGCATCGCTTCCGAGGCGGGTGCGGCGGCTTCCGGCTGAGCGGCTGAGGCGGCTTCGGCCGCTGCCGCCTTCGTGCTGCGGCGCCGGGTGGTGGTGGTGCGACGGGGCTTCGATTCGCCGGAACTGATCCTCTTGGCCATGCTCGCGAGACTCCTTGCTGAGTGCCTCATTACCGCGCACCGGAACGCGCCGGGCGCTGTCGCTATGGATGTGCTGTCTTGAGAATAGAGACTACCTTACCACGGCAAGACGGTTCGGGTAATCCCTGCCGCGGCAATGCAATGGTCGAGCCAGCCAGAGCCTCCCCGAAGGCCCCGCCCGGGGAACCCCTCACAATGCTGGTGCGTATTCAACCTTGACGGCGGGTGCTACCCGCGGTGTTGCCGCGAGGGGGAGCAGCATGGCACGAGCGAGAGGGCGGAAGCTGTTGGGAATCGCGGCTGCGGTGGTTGTCCTCGGTTGCCTTGGCGTGTACGGCTATACCGTGCTTGCCAAGCCGGCCTCCGCGGTGGATCCCTCCCGCGTGGTCGCGGTGGAACGGGGCGACCTGGCCCGCTCGGTCGTGGCCACCGGCAAGATCGAGCCGATCGCCAAGGTCGAGATCAAGTCGAAGGCGAACGGGATCATCAAGGAACTGCGGGTCGATGTCGGCGACACGGTTCGCGCCGGGCAGGTGCTGGCGGAGCTCGATCGCGACAACCTCGCGGCGCGGCTGCGCGAGGCGCAGGCGGCCCTGGCCGGTGCGCAAGCGAACCTCGAGGCCGCCGAGGCCGAGCTCGCCAAGAACCGGGTCGAGGCCGAGGGGCCGCAGGTCGCCTTTGCGCGCCGGAACCTCGAGCGGGCCGATCAGCTGGCGCGCGAGAAGCTGATTTCCACGCAGGCGCTCGACGACGCCCGGAGCGCCCTCGAGCAGGCCGAGAACCAGCAGCGGGTGGCCCGCTCGCAGTTGGGCGTCAGCCGCGCGCGCGTCGCCCAGGCGCACGCCACGGTGGCACAGGCCAAGGCCGCCGCCGAGCGCGCGGCCGAAGAGCTGGACAACGCCACCATCCGGTCACCCATCGACGCCGTGGTCCTCTCGAGGGACGTCGAGGTGGGCAGCCCCGTGTCCTCCATCCTCAACCTCGGGTCGGCGGCGACCCTCGTGATGGTGCTCGGCGACATGTCCACCGTCTACGTGCGCGGGCGGGTGGACGAGGCCGACGTGGGCCTCGTGAAGCTCGGACAGCCGGCGCGGATCCGCGTCGAGACCTTCAAGGACCGGCCGTTCGAGGGGCGCGTGACCCAGATCGCGCCGATGGGCGTCGAGAAGGACAACGTGGTGAACTTCGAGGTCCGCGTGTCGATCGACAACGCGTCGGGCGAGCTGCGCGCGAACATGACGTCGAACGCCGAGATCGTGCTCGAGGAGCACGCCGGCACGCTGGTGATTCCGGAGGCCGCGGTCGTCTACGACGCGTCGCGCGAGGCGTCGGTGGAGGTCGTTTCCGATTCGGCGCCGAACGGCCGCGAGCGGCGCCCGATCACGACGGGCCTGAGCAACGGCACGAAGACCGAGGTCCTGAAGGGATTGAAGGAAGGCGACCGGGTCATCCTGCAGTAGGGTCCAATGGAACTCCTGCGCCAGACCTGGGCGAATCTCACCGCCAACAAGCTCCGGAGCTTCCTGACGATGTTCGGGATCATCTGGGGGGTGGTGTCGATCGTCATCCTCTCGGGCCTGGGCGAGGGGTTCCAGCGGGGCAACCGCACGGTGCTCGAGGAACTGGGCAAGAACATCGTGATCATCAGGAACGGCCGCACCAGCCTGCAGGCGGGCGGGACGCGGGCGGGCCGGGCCGTCCGGCTGACCATCCACGACGTGCACGAGCTGAGGTCGCGGTCGCGGCTGCTCGAGCACGTCAGCCCCGAGCTGATGCGCTGGGGGGCGCAGGTGAAGAGCGAGTTCAACGCCAGCTCGCTCCAGATGAGCGGCGTCTGGCCGTCCTTTCAGTACATGCGCACCATCGAGGTCGACCGCGGCCGGCTGCTGAACCAGGCAGACTGCGACCAGGCGCGGCGCGTGGCGCTGATCGGGTTCGACTCGAGCCGGCAGCTGTTCGCCGACCGCGACCCCACCGGCCGCCAGGTGATGATCGACGGGATCCCCTACACGGTCGTCGGGCGCCTGCGCAAGAAGTCGCAGGACTCGAACTACACGGGGGAGGACAACCAGCGGCTGTTCCTGCCCTACGAGACGATGCGGCGCGACTTCCCGCTGCCCGAGGCGTACGTCACCGCCGACAACCTCTCGGCCATCATCGCCGCGCCGCGGCCCGAGGTCACCGCCGCGTTGATCGAGCGGATCGACCGCGAGGGGATCAGGTTCATGGGGCTCGACTCGCGGGGGCCGGTCGAGGACGAGGTGCGGGCCATCCTCGCGCCCCGCCACGGCTTCCTGCCCGAGGACACCGAGGCGATCAACTTCTGGAACACCGCGCTCTCGACGGCGATGTTCGGCCGGATGATCGACGGGATGCACCGCTTCTTCGTCGCGGTGAGCGTGGTCACGCTGCTGCTCGGCGGCATCGGTGTGATGAACATCATGCTGATCGCGGTGCGCGAGCGAACGCGGGAGATCGGCGTGCGCAAAGCGCTCGGCGCGACCTCGGCGGCGATTCAGCGCCAGTTCTTCAGCGAGGGGCTGGCGCTCACGCTGGTGAGCGGCGCGATCGGCTTTGGGATCGGCTTGGCGCTGAGCGCACTCGTGAACCTGGCGCCGATGCCGGAGCGGTTCGCCGGGCTGATCCTGACCTGGCAGACGGCGGCCTTCGCGGTGGCGGCGCTCACGGCAATCGGCGTGGCGGCGTCGGTGTACCCCGCGCGCCGTGCGTCGAGGCTGCCGCCGATCGAGGCCTTGCGGTACGAGATGTAGGGGCGACCCTTGTGGTCGCCCTCGAAGAAACCTCATGCTCTTGAAGGAAGTCATCCTCCAGGCGGCCAACGCGGTGCGCGACCACCGCTTCCGTGCGAGCCTCACGATGCTCGGCATCGCGTGGGGCATCGTCACGGTGGTGCTGCTGCTCGCGTACGGGCAGGGGTTTCACCGCGCGCTGAGCCACGGCTTTCGCAACGCCTTCAGCGACGGGGTCGGCGTGCTGCGCGGCGGGCAGACCAGCACGCAGGCCGGCGGCGAACGGGCGGGGCGGCGGATCTCGCTGAAGGTTGACGACGTGGCACTGGTGGCGGAGCAGGGGTTCGTGAAGTATGCCAGTCCCGAGTACCTGGATTCGCTGACCGTGTCCTGGGGCACGCGGCAGACGTCGGCCGGGGTCCGGGGCGTCGCGCCCGAGTACGGGATCATGCGGGCCGAGACGCCGGAAACCGGCCGGTTCCTCACCCACGAGGACGTGGAGCGCCGGCGCCGGGTTGCCTTCCTCGGGGCCGAGGTGGTGCGCCGCCTGTTCAGCAACATCCCGCCGGTCGGCGAGACGGTGCGGATCGGCGGCGTCAGCTTCGAGGTGGTCGGCGTCCTCGCGAACAAGGCGCAGCTGTCGAGCTACTACTACCCGGACAAGATGTCGGTGTTCATCCCGCACACGACGATGCGGCAGTTGTGGCCGCGCGAGTTCCTGAGCAACATCGTGTTCCAGGCGCTCGACCCGTCGCTCGGCTTGAAGGCCGAGGAGCAGGTGCGGGCGGCGCTCGCGGCCCGCTACCACTTCGACCCGCGCGACGACCGGGCCGTCACAATCTTCGGCAGCCGGCAGATCATGCAGATTGCCGACGGGATGTCGAACGGCCTGCGGGTGGTGCTGATCTTCATCGGCACGTTGACGCTGATGATCGGCGGCGTCGGGGTGATGAACATCATGCTGGTCTCGGTGCAGGAGCGGACGCGGGAGATTGGCGTCCGCAAGGCGCTCGGCGCCCGCCGGCGGCACATCCTGCTCCAGTTCCTGCTCGAGGCGCTGGCCATCACCGCGGCCGGCGGGCTGATCGGCGTCGCGCTCTCGTTCGGGCTGGTGGCGCTGGTGGGCTCGCAGCCGTTCCTGGCCGAGCTCATCGACGACCCTTCCAAGCAGACCGACATCCACCTGCTGCTGTCGCCAGGGCTGCTGCTGACGGCAAGCGCTATCCTCGGCGTGACGGGGCTGCTGTCGGGCTTCATCCCCGCTTTCCGTGCATCACGCCTCGACCCGATCGAAAGCCTCAGGTACGAGTAGACGCCGACTCCTCCTGCTATCATCGGGGTGGGTACACCCAAGGAGGACGATCGGACCGTGGCGAGACGCATCACCATGCCCGCCCGCGAAGAAGCGCTGCCGGGGCGCGCCGAGCGGATGAAGGTTCCGGCCAGGCACCACGTGAACGGCGCGCCGCTGACGCCGCCGTTCCCGCCGGGGACGGCCCGGGCGCTCTTCGCGATGGGCTGCTTCTGGGGCGCCGAGCGCAAGTTCTGGCAGACGCCCGGAGTCGTGTCCACCGCCGCCGGGTACGCGGGCGGCTTCACCACGAACCCCACCTACGAGGAGGTGTGCAGCGGCCGCACCGGCCACGCGGAGACCGTTCTCGTGGTGTACGACCCGGCGCGCGTCTCCTACGAGGAACTGCTGAGGGTGTTCTGGGAGAACCACGACCCGACGCAGGGGATGCGGCAGGGAAACGACATCGGCACGCAGTACCGCTCGGCGATCTTCTACCTCGACGCCGTGCAGCACGCGGCCGCCGAGGCCTCGCGCGAGGCGTACCAGCGGCGGCTGTCCGAGGAAGGGTACGACCAGATCACCACCGAGGTCGCGCCAGCGCCCGAGTTCTACTACGCCGAGGACTACCACCAGCAATACCTGGCCAAGAACCCTGGCGGCTACTGCGGCCTCGGGGGAACCGGCGTCTCGTGCCCGGTGGGGTTGGCGAGGTAGGAAGCAGACTCAGGGCTCAAGGCTCAGGGCTCAAGGCCTGTCGCGCCGAAGTTCGCTGAGGGTTGGGGGGACAGGGAGTGTGGGGTGGATGACGGGATTTGAACCCGCGACTTCCGGAGCCACAGTCCGGCGCTCTACCAGCCTGAGCTACATCCACCGCGCAGGCGAAAAAACATTGTAGCAAACGGCCGGGCCGGACGACCAGTGTCCGCCTTCGCTTCGCTCCGGCTCCCTTGCGACCTCGGCCCGCCTTCGCTTCGCCTCGATTCACTTGCGTCCCCGGCGAGGCTTCGGCGCGGCAGGCCCTGAGCCCTGAGCCTGAGCCCTGAGCCTTCTCACGACGCCTGCCGGGCGGCCTGCTCGTCGGCGATGAGCTCGCCGTTCTCGACGCGCATCGCGGCGACGTGCGCGCGGATCGAGCCTTCCGCCTTCGCGTTGTACATCAACTGGTCCGCCGTCTCCAGCAGGCGCAGCGCCAGGCGGCGCGAGATGAAGCGCCGGTCGGCCACCGGCCCCATCCGCAGGCAGACCACCCCGACGTCCGCCTTGACCGGCTGCTGTGCGAGGCGCCCGTCGAGCCGCTCCCAGTCGTACCCCTCGACCGAGCGCCGGAACCGCTCGGCGATCACCCGCGCCTCGGCGGGCCCCGCCAGGTCGGGCGTGAGGAAGCAGAACTCGTCGCCGCCGAAGCGCGCGTGAAGGTCGGGGCGGCGGCTGCTCGACACCTCCTTGGCCAGCACGTCCTGCGCCCGCGCGTGCTCCCGCAGCAGCGTCGCGACCTGCTCGAGGACGCGGTCGCCCAACCCGTGACCGAGCGTGTCGTTGTACCACTTGAACCGGGCGATGTCGACCAGGCCGATCGCCGAGAAGCGGACGCGCTGCTCCAGCTCCAGGAACGACTCCAGCTGCTGCATGAACCAGTCGAAGTTCATCAGCCGCGTCTTCGGATCGCGGTGCGAGCGATCGGTCAGGTCGTCCACGAGCTCTTCGAAGTAGCGCGAGATGCTGCTGACCGTCGCGTCCCGGGCCGAGAGCTCGGTGCGCAGCCGGGCGATCTTCTCTCGAAACCCCGTCGAGAGTGCCTGGATGGCCTCCTCCTTCGATTCCTGCCAGAGGCGCTGGTGACGGGTGAAGACGACGTCGATGGCCGTGAGGAGGCGTGCCCGATCGGTCGGAGAGATGGTCAGGTGATCCCTGATCCAGTCATCCAGCTCGGTGCGGGTCTGAGGCCACCTGGGCTCGGTGAGTGGGCGGTCGGGGCGCATGGGTCCAGCCCTGCGGAATGCAGGGTTCGGGCCAAGGCCGGGGTAGCGGCCGCCCCAGGGCAAAACCCGCCAGTCCCCGCCAGAAGGCGGGGCCCTCCCGCTAGGAAACGGGAGTGACGCCCAGGCCGGGGCCGGGCCCGAGTGTCACCTTCCCGTCCACGACTGTCGTCCCCTTGAACGGGTCGTTCGAGATGAGCAGCGCCCCGTCGAGGTCGGCCCAGTCCACCATCGGCGAGAGGTGCGAAGCGGCCGAGATCGCGCACGACGTCTCGGTCATGCACCCGAGCATGACCTTCATCCCCAGCGCCCGGGCCAGCGTCAGCATGCGGTGCGCCTCACGCATGCCGGTCGCCTTCATCAGCTTGATGTTGATGCCCGACACGGCCCCGAGCAGCCGGCGCACGTCGGGCAGCCGCTGGCACGACTCGTCGGCGAGGATCGGGATCGGGCTGCGCTCGGTCAGCCACGCCAGGTCATCGAGGGGGCCGTCCTTGGAGAACGGCTGCTCGACGACGACGACGTTCCGCGAGGCGAGCCAGTGCAGTTCCTCGAGCGCCCGCTGCCGATCCTTCCACCCCTGGTTGACGTCCGCCGTCAGCGGCACCGCGGTGACCGACCGGATCGTGTCGATCATCTCGTGGTCGTTGTCGCGTCCCAGCTTGACCTTCAGGACCTTGAACGCCTTCGCCTCGCGCACCTTCTGCCGGACCACGTCGGGCGTGTCGATGCCGATCGTGTAGGAGGTGTGGGGCGTCTTCACGGGATCGAACCCCCAGATGTTGTACCAGGGCTGGCCCATGAGCTTCCCGACGAGATCGTGCAGCGCGAGGTCGATCGACGCCTTCGCGGCAGGGTTCCCCGGCGCGATGGCATCCACGTCGGCCAGGATGGTCTCCAGCTCGAACGGGTTCGGGTACTTCGAGAGGTCCACCTTCGAGAGGAAGGCGATGCAGCTTTCCTGCGTTTCGCCGAGGTACGGCGGCATCGACGCCTCGCCGTAGCCCACCAGGCCGTCGTACTCGATCTCGGTGAGCACGTCGGGCGTCGTGGAGCGCGACGAGACGGCGATGGTGAACACGTGGCGCAGCTGGGCGGTGAAGGGGCGCCACTTGAGGGTCATTCGCGCGCGCGGCGCCCTCGGCTTCGGCGGCCGCGCCCCCTGGCCCTGCAGCCCCGCCGGCAGCGCCAGCACGCCGCCCGCCAGCGCGGAGTTCCTGATGAAGTCGCGCCGTCCCGCCCTTCGTGCGTCTTGCATGGTGCCTCTTTCCTTGCAGGGGCCTGTTCCCGGACCGCCACTGTTGGGCGTCCCCGGGGCAGGGGGCGCGCTCAATTCCTCGTCAGCTCGCGGCGGCCGGTCAGCTGGTCGAGCCGCTGCAGCAGCGACCGGTAGCCGTCCGGCTTCATGAACAGGTCGGCGCGGTTCCGCTTCAGGATGTCTTCCTCCGCGGCATCCAGGGTGTGCCCCGTGACGGCAATCACGGGCATCGCCGCCATCGAGGCGTGGAGGCGCATGTAGGTCAGCACCTCGAGGCCCGAGCGCCCGAGGCCGGTCGGGTCGGGCATGCGGACGTCGAGGATGACCGCGTCCACCGGCGACTGATCGAGCGCGGCGAGTGCGTCCTCGATGTTGCCAGCTTCGCACACGGCGTACCCCGCCTGCTCCAGGTAGGAGCGCAGGAACCCCCTCACGCTCGGCTCGTCGTCCACGACGAGCACCGTGGGGCGCCTTCCCAGGTCGGGGGGGGACAGCCTGTCGAGCTCGGCCAGGTAGGCGGCCTCGTCCATCCCCGGCTCGAGCCCGATCACCACGTCGTCGGGGTCGCCCATGTCGAGCGGCGCGCGCGGGTCGAGGGCGAGCGGCTGCCAGCCGCGCGACAGCAGCCCCTGCCGGAACTCCTCGGCGCGGCGGAGCAGGCGGGCCTCGTCGTGAAACGCCTCGGTCAGGAAGAGCTGCTGCCCCCAGAGGACGCGCAGCTCGAAGCCCTCGCCGCTGCGATGGCGAAGGCACCGCACGTCGCGGCCATGGCCGCGAAGGCGCCACAACACGAGGGGTTGTTCGGGTGCCGGCATGCGAGAGCGCTCGGGACGCGCCCACATTATGCCTGCTTTTCCCCGGACTCTGCCTGCTTTTCCCCGGAACCGCCGACGAGTAGTTTCGCGAGGCGGTCGCGCAGGCGTTCCGCGTCGCGTGGCGCGTGGCCGCCGATGTCGTTGTTGAAATAGACGAACAGCGGCAGGCGGTCGTGGTGCCGCGCCGCCAGCCAGTCGGCCCACCGATCCACGGCCCGGTCCGGATACCGGCCGCCGTATCGGTCCCCGGCGCCGTGCAGCCGCAGGTAGACGAACGGGCCGCAGGGCCGCCGGGGCGGCTCGGCGCCCTGCATGTCGTGCAGGCAGAGGGCGGCGCCGTGGCGCTCGAGGGCCTCGAAGGTCTCGACGGAGTACCAGTCGGGATCCCGGAACTCCACGGCGTGGCGGTGGCCGCGCGGCAGCGCCGAGAGGAAGCGCTCGAGTCGCGGCAGGTCTCGAGGCCACGCGGGCGGCAGTTGGTAGAGCACGGGGCCGAGGTGGGGGCCGAGGTGACCGGCGCGATCGAAGAGACGGGCGAGCGGTTCCTCCGGGTCTCGCAGCCGCTTGAGGTGTGTCAGGTACCGGCTGGCTTTGACGGCGAACACGAAGCCCGCGGGGACGCGGCGCGCCCAGGCCTGGAAGGTCGCGGCCTCGGGCAGCCGGTAGAACGTGTTGTTCACCTCGACGGTGTCGAACGTGCGCGCGTAGTGCTCGAGCCACGCGGTGGCGGCAAGGTCCGTCGGATAGAAGCTGCCGCGCCAGTGGCGGTACTGCCAGCCCGAGCAGCCGATGCGCGGTCTCTCGGCGTCAGTCACGCCTTCCCGCGATGCAGCCGGCTTGCCGCCGGGCGGTAGCCACGCGGGCGCGGACGGGCTACGATGTGGGGAAACCGCGATGGCGAAATGAGTGCCCTGCTGCGCCGCGACATCCTGACGGCCCGTCCGTCCCGTCCTTCGATTCCCTACATCGTGCTGTTCGCCGGGCTGGCGGCGTCGGCGGCCACCGGCTTCTACGCCGACCGGCTGGGGGCCGCACGCGACCGGATCCGGTTCGACAGCGAGGCCGAGCAGGTACGATTCACCGTCGCGAACCGGATTGACACCTACGTGGCCCTCCTGCGCTCGGCATCGGGCCTCTTCGCCGCGAGCGAGGAAGTCACCAGGAGAGACTTCTTCCGCTTCGTCGAGCGGCTCGATCTGCGCGAGCGCTACCCCGGCATGCAGGGCATCGGCTTCTCGCAGCGAATCCCGGCGGCCGAGCTCGATCACACGGTGGCGCGGATCCGGGCGTCGGGAGATCCCGGCTTTCGCATCCGGCCGTCCTACCCGCGCGACGAGTACCACGCGATCGTCTACCTCGAGCCGCGCGACCGGCGCAACGCGGCGGCGGTCGGCTACGACATGTACAGCGAGCCGACGCGCCGCGAGGCGATGGATGCCGCCGCTCGCAAGGGATCGGCGGCGGCCTCGGGGAAGGTGACGCTGGTGCAGGAGATCGAACCCCGGGAGCGGCAGGCCGGGTTCCTCATCTACGTGCCGGTGTACAGGTCGGGCTTCATCCCGGCCACCGAGGAGGCGCGCCTCGAGCAGCTCGAGGGATTCGTCTACAGCCCGTTTCGCGCCGGCGACTTCCTGGCGACGGTTCTCAAGGAGTCGGGGGTCGAGGGGCTGGGGCTCCGGGTCTACGACGGCCCACCGGCCTTCGAACGCCTGCTCGACGAGTCGGGCGATGTGCCCCCGTCCGGCGGGCCGCCGCGCTTCGAGCGGGCGCTGGCGCTCGACGTCGCGGGGCGCATGTGGACCCTCGTCGTGCTGACCGGCCCCTCGTTCGGCGCCAACTCGCAGTCGCAGGCACTCCAGTGGATTCTCACGATCGGCGGGCTGGCCAGCGGCCTCCTGTTCCTCGCCACGCGGGCCGAAGTGCGCGCCCGTTCGGAGGCCGAGCGGGTGGCGCTGGAGCTGGCGCGGTCGGAGGAGACGCTGCGCGCCCAGGAAGCCGACCTGCGCCGGCTGGTCGAGGCGGAGCGGCACGCGCACGCCGAGGCGGCCGCGGCGAACCGGGCGAAGGACGAGTTCCTCGCGACGCTCTCGCACGAGCTGCGGACGCCGCTGAACGCGATCCTCGGCTGGGCGACCATGCTCAAGAACGGGCAGCTGAAGAGCGACCAGGCGGCGCGCGCGGTCGAAGTGATCGCGCGGAACGCCCAGGCGCAGGCGGAGATGATCGAGGACCTGCTGGACGTCTCGCGGATCATCACGGGGAAGCTGCGCATCCAGGCGCGCGCGATGCTCCTCGCGCCCGCGATCCAGGCGGCGCTCGACGCGGTGCGGCCGGCGGCGGAGGCCAAGGGGGTGGCGCTCGACTGGCACGTCGACAGCGACGGCCCGGTGCTCGGGGATGCCGACCGCCTGCAGCAGGTCGCGTGGAACCTGCTGTCGAACGCCATCAAGTTCACGCCCGAGGCGGGGCGCGTGAGCGTGCGCCTCGGCGCCGAGGGATCGACCGTCCTGCTTGCCGTCAGGGATAGCGGGATCGGGATCGATCCCGCGTTCCTGCCGCACGTGTTCGACCGCTTCACGCAGCACGACAGCTCGACGACGCGGAGCCACGGCGGCATGGGCCTGGGCCTGGCGATTGTCAGGCACCTCGTGGAGTTGCACGGCGGGTCGGTCACCGCCGAGAGCGAGGGAGAAGGGCAAGGGGCGACCTTCACCGTGAGGCTTCCGCTTCGCACCGCCGAGAACGGCGAGGAGCGGGCGGCGGCCTCCGGCGACGAGTGCGAGCTGGTGGCGGGGGCCGAACTGGCCGGCGTGCGGGCGCTCGTCGTGGACGACGAGCGCGACTCGCGCGACCTGGTGGCGAGCGTGCTCGCCCAGTCGGGGGCCAGCGTGTTCGTGGCGGCATCCGCCCGCGAGGCGCTCGACGTGCTCGGCCGGCAGCACGTCGACGTCGTGCTGGCCGACATCGCGATGCCCGACGCCGACGGCTACTGGCTGATCGAGCACATCCGCTCGCACCCCTCGGCGGTGATCCGCGGCCTGCCCGCGCTGGCCGTGACGGCCTACGTGCGCCAGGAAGACGAGCAGCGCGCCCGCCTCGCGGGCTTCCAGGAACACGTGCGCAAGCCGATCGACGTGGACGCGCTGCGGGGAGCGGTGCGCCGCCTGGTCATCGCCTGAAGCGCCGGCCTTCGTCGCTGACGAGCGGGGGCGTGGGTACAGACGAGTTCGGCCGGGCATGGCCCCTGCATAGGCCTCCTGCGGAAGACGACCTCAGGAGGAACGTGCATGGGACGTATCGGATTCAGCTCGGCGGTGCTTGCCGCCTTCTTTCTCGCCGCGCCGGCCATGGCGCAGACAACCGCCCAGACGCCGGCGAAGGAACCGGCCACCGCGCCGCTCGAGGTGGAGCGCTGGACGGTGACGCCGTTCATCGGCGCCGGCTTCTCGGGCGACCTCGAGAACTCGCCGCTCAATCTGGGCGCTGCGCTCGGGTACAACGTGACGAGCCGCGTCACGATCGAGGGGCAGTTCGCCTACATGGGCGCAGAGCAGGGCGACCTGGTCCAGTTCGACACCAACGTCTACACGCTGGACGCGAACGTGCTCTACCACTTCACCGAGCAGTTCGCCGAGCGGCGATGGACGCCGTACGTCGCGCTCGGCCTCGGGATGATCAGGGCAAACGCCGACATCGACACGACCGACCCGATCTTCCAGGCTCTCGATGACTCGACGACCAAGCTGGCGGTGAATTTCGGCGGCGGGGTCAAGACCGGAATCAGCGACAACGTGCAGGTGCGGGGCGATTTGCGCTACTACACCGGCGACGACCTCGCGCCGAGCTTCTGGCGTGCCACGGTCGGCGTCGGGTTCATGCTTGGACGCTAGGGCTGGAAGCCTAGAGGCTAGGAGCCAGGCGGCTGTCGGAAGAGGGTCAGCAGTTCACGCGCGGCGCGGAACGGGCTGACCCGTCCGTGCAGCACGTCCTGCTGCACGGCGTCCAGCCGCCGGCGGACCGCCGGGTCGCGGCGGATCTCCTGCTCGAGGCCGAACAGGAGCGCCTCCTTCATCCATTCGAGCGCCTGCTCGCTGCGATGGCGCTCGAACCAGCCGTTCGACTCCATCAGCGTGCGGTGTTCCAGCACGGCGTCCCAGATCTCCCGCACCCCCTCGCGAGTGAGGGCCGAGCAGGTGACGACCCTGGGGTTCCACCCGTCGGCTGCCGCGGGGAACAGGTGGAGCGCGCTCTCGTACTCGTGCCGCGCGCGGGCGGCGCGACGGCGGTTCTCGCCGTCGGCTTTGTTGATGGCGATGAGGTCGGTCATCTCGAGGATGCCGCGCTTCATCCCCTGCAGCTCGTCGCCGGCGCCCGGCAGCATCAGGAGCAGGAAGAAGTCCACCATCGAGCGCACGGTGGTTTCCGATTGTCCAACGCCGACGGTCTCCACGAACACGTGCGGGTAGCCGGCGGCCTCGCAGAGCAGCATCGCCTCCCGGGTCCGGCGCGCGACGCCGCCGAGGTGGCCGCGCGAGGCGGAGGGGCGCACGAACGCCCGTTCGTGGGTCGCCAGCTTCTCCATCCTCGTCTTGTCGCCGAGGATGCTGCCGCCCGAGACCGGGCTCGACGGGTCGATGGTCAGAACGGCCAGGCGCTCGCCCCGCTCGTCGGCGAGGTGAATGCCGAGCGCCTCGATGAAGGTGCTCTTGCCGGCGCCGGGCACGCCGGTGATGCCGATTCGGCGCGCGCGCCCGGTGTGCGGCAGGCACCGCTCGATCACCTCGGAGGCCAGGTCGGCGTCCGACGGCAGGTCGCTCTCGACCAGCGTAATCGCCCGCGCCAGCACGATCCGGTCGCCGGCGAGGATGCCGTCGACGTACTGGTCGGCCGTGAGCCTTCGGCGTGGAAGTCTCTTCACACCTGCACCCATCGCGGATCTCTCACGGCCTTTTGCACCACAAAGATCACAAAGAACACAAAGAACTCGAGCGGGTGCCACCTGCTGACGGTCTTCGGCGGCCGCTC
>DAOPQX010000006.1:25138-27965 GCA_035348395.1 Vicinamibacterales bacterium
AGAACACAAAGAACTCGAGCGGGTGCCACCTGCTGACGGTCTTCGGCGGCCGCTCGCGGCCGCCGAAGGCCGGCGGTGGCCTTTCCGAGGACTGCTCCACGAGAGCGGGGACCTTCTTCTTCGTGTCCTTTGTGTCCTTTGTGGTTGATCCTCGTCCGTCACTCCGCGGGGGCCGACAGGGTCTCGAGGATCTGGCGCGCGGCGCGCGGGATCACCGTGCCCGGGCCGAAGACGCCGGCGGCGCCGGCCTGGCGCAGGAAGTCGTAGTCCTGCGGCGGAATGACGCCCCCGACGACCACGAGGATGTCGTCGCGGCCGTACCGCTTCAGTTCCTCGATCACCTCGGGGATCAGCGTCTTGTGGCCGCCGGCCAGCGTGGAGACGCCGAGGACGTGCACGTCGTTCTCCACCGCGTGCCGCGCAACCTCCCTGGGCGTCTGGAACAGCGGGCTGATGTCCACGTCGAAGCCGAGGTCGGCGAACGCGGTCGCGATGACCTTCGCCCCGCGGTCGTGCCCATCCTGGCCCATCTTCGCCACCAGGATCCGCAGCGGCCGCCCCTCCTGCGCCGCGAAGGCGGCCGCCGCCCGGCGCGCCTCCTGGAACTCGCCGTCCGACTCGCTCTCGGCGGAGTAGATGCCCGAGATCGTCCGGTGCACCGCCTGGTAGCGGCCGAACACCTCCTCGAGCGCCGACGAGATCTCGCCGAGGGTGGCCCGCTTGCGCGCCGCGTCCACCGCCAGGTCGAGGAGGTTCCCCTCGCCGGTCGCGGCGCACCGGGTGAGCGCCGCGAGCGCCTCCCGCACCGCGGCGCCATCGCGGTCGCGTCGCAGCGCCTCCAGCCGCTCCACCTGCCGGCGCCGCACCTCGACGTTGTCCACCTCGAGGACGTCGATCGGCGCCTCGTGCTCGCGCACGTAGCGGTTGACGCCGACGATCACCTCCTTGCCCGAGTCGATGCGCGCCTGGCGCCTGGCCGCCGCCTCCTCGATGCGCATCTTCGGCAGGCCGCTCTCGATCGCCCGCGTCATGCCGCCCAGTTCCTCGACCTCCTGGATCAGCGCCCAGGCCCGCTCGATGAGCGCGCCGGTCAGCGCCTCGACGTAGTAGGACCCGCCCCAGGGATCCACGACGCGGGTGATGCCGGTCTCCTCCTGCAGGTAGATCTGCGTATTGCGCGCGATGCGGGCCGAGAAGTCGCTGGGCAGCGCGATGGCCTCGTCGAGCGCGTTGGTGTGCAGCGACTGCGTGTGCCCCATCGCCGCCGCCAGCGCCTCGATCGCCGTCCGGGTGACGTTGTTGAACGGGTCCTGGGCGGCCAGGCTCCAGCCCGAGGTCTGCGAGTGCGTCCGCAGCGCCATCGACTTCGGGTTCTTCGGGCCGAACGTCTTCACCAGCTTCGCCCACAGCACGCGCGCCGCGCGCAGCTTGGCGATCTCCATGAAGTAGTTCATCCCGATGCCCCAGAAGAACGACAGGCGCGGGGCGAAGCTGTCGATGTCGAGGCCGGCGGCCAGGCCGGTGCGGACGTACTCGAGGCCGTCGGCCAGCGTGTAGGCCAGCTCGAGGTCGGCGGTCGCCCCCGCCTCCTGCATGTGGTAGCCGCTGATCGAGATGCAGTTGAACCTCGGCATCCGCTCGGAGCAGTAGCGGAAGATGTCGCCGATGATCCGCATCGAGGGCGCCGGCGGGTAGATGTAGGTGTTGCGGACCATGAACTCCTTGAGGATGTCGTTCTGGATGGTCCCCGCCAGCTTCTCGGGCGGCACCCCCTGCTCCTCGGCCGCCACGATATAGAAGGCCATGATCGGCAGCACGGCCCCGTTCATCGTCATCGAGACCGACATCTGGTCGAGCGGGATCTGGTCGAACAGGATCTTCATGTCGAGGATCGAGTCGATCGCGACCCCGGCCTTGCCCACGTCGCCGGCCACGCGCTCGTGGTCCGAGTCGTAGCCGCGGTGCGTGGCGAGGTCGAACGCCACCGAGAGCCCCTTCTGACCCGCCGCCAGGTTGCGGCGGTAGAAGGCGTTCGACTCCTCGGCGGTGGAGAAGCCGGCGTATTGCCGGATCGTCCACGGCTGCATCACGTACATCGTCGAGTAGGGTCCACGCAGGTACGGCGGGATGCCGGCCGCGTACTCGAGGTGCTGCAGCCCCTCGAGATCGGCGGGCCCGTACGCCGGCTTCACCTCGATGTGCTCTGGCGTGAGCCAGGGTTCGGCGCCCGGTGCGGTCGCCGCCGCCCGCCTGGAAGCGGGAGAAGGACGTGCCGCAGTGGGCGCGGGTCCCTTCTGGCCCCGAGCCGGGTCGAGCGGCGGCCGCGCATCCCCGGCAGAGGCCAGTCCCAGCCGGTCTTGCCAGCGCGAAAGCACCTCGACCGCGTTCGACTGGATGTGCACGAAGTCGGCGACGCCGGCCGCCTTCAGCGCGTCGGCCTGGTCCTTCGGGTTGCCCGCGACGATGACCGGCACCTTGGCCTGCGGGCAGATCTCGGCCGCGAGCGCCGGGTACTCGGGGTCGGAGCTGCACAGGACGACGAGGTCGGCCGGCGACAGCGCCTCGCCGTGCACGATCTCGAAGCCCGCGCACCCGAAGAAGTTCTGCGAGAAGGCGGCGCGCACCTTCCGCATCTTCAGGTCGCCGCGCTCGAGCAGCAGAACGCGCGGCGTCCTGCCGGTGGCGGCCGCGTGGCGCTCGGTGCGGAGCCGGATGGCCTCGAACGCCGAAGCCAGGCGCCAACCGTCGGGCATCTCGTCGGCCGACTCGAGCGCGCGCTCTCGCAGGTTGGGGTAGCTGTTGGTGCCCACGAGCACGCGGCGGCGCG
>DAOPQX010000007.1:0-27712 GCA_035348395.1 Vicinamibacterales bacterium
GACGCCAGGTCCTCGGCGCCGCGCCGCACCTCGGGGATCGACGAGGTGGACAGCTCCTCGGCCGTCCGCAGGGCGCGGAGGTACTCCTCCTGGGTGGCGAGCAGCTCGGGCGAGTACAGCTCGAAGAGCGGTTCGCCCGCCCTGACCATCTGCCCGGTGGCGTTCACGTGCAGCTTCTCGATCCAGCCGGCCACCTTCGTCGTGATGTGCCGGACGCGGCCCTCGTGGGGGACGACGTTTCCCACCGCGCGCACCGTGGTCGCGACGCTTCCCGAGGCAGCCTCCACCGTCCGGACGCCTGCCAGCCGTGCGGCCTCGGCGTCGGCGTGAACCGGGGCCAGGCCTTCCGCGGCCACGGTGGCCGGGGGTCCGCCGCCGGACGGTCGTTCCACCTTCACCAGGTCCATCCCGCAGATCGGGCAGTCGCCCGGCTCGTGCGAACGCACCTCGGGGTGCATCGGGCAGGTGTAGAGGTCCTGGTGGCTGCCATGATCGGCCGATGCGGCGTGGCCGTGCTTGCGCGTCTTGTCAATCCCGGCCCAGCCGGCAACGATGAGGACGGCGAGGAAGAGGGCCACGACCGCGCCGAGGGCGAGCCACGCGCGCCGCGCGAGGCGGCTGCCGGGGGTGGGTGTCGAATTCATCGAAGGCTTTGTGTTCATAGCGCGTCGTTCCCACCCTGGGAATCGGGCGTGAGGAGCGCCGCCAGGCGAGCCTGCGCGGCGTAGCGGTCGGCCTCCCGAGCGGCCAACTCGGCCCGCAGGTCGATCCATCGGCGGAACTCGTCGAGCACCGACACGAAATCGCCCTGCCCCGCCAGGTAGCTCGAACGCGTCGCGTCGAGCGCGGCGCTGCTCTGCGGCAGCAGGCCGTCGCGGTAGCGTCCGACCTGTTGCAGCGCGTTGCCATACTCGACCAGGAGGCTCGCGGCCTGCGAGCGGACCTCGAGCGCCGTCGAGGCCAGTTCGAGCGAGGCCGCCCGCCGCTCGCCCTCCGCTGCCTCGAGGAGCGGCTGCTGCTTGCGCTTCTTCCAGAACGGCAGCTCGATGCCGACGTTGAGGTTCACCATCCGGTCGGTGCCCCCCTGCCAGTACACGCCGGCGCCGACGCTCCACGAGGGTTTCAGCTCGGCGCGTGCCGCCGCGACCTGCTGTGCCGCCGCATCGACCTCGCGTTGGCGGACCGCGATCTCCGGCGCCAGGCGTGACGCCTCGTCGGCAAGCGCTTCGGGCACGGCACCCGGCAGCGCGGGCGGGGGCAGCGCCGACACCGCGCCGATGGGGGCGTCGGGCGGCTCGTCGACCAGCCGGTTGAGCGCCGCCCGGACGATGGCCCTCTGGGCCTGCAGGTCGGCCTGGCGTTGCCCCAGCCGGGTGCGTTCGAGCTGGACCCGCAGCAGGCTCGCCTGGTCGCTGGCGCCGGCCGCGTAGCGCGCCGTCACCGTGGACTCGAGCAGGCGCAGGATCTGCGCCGCGTCGGCCAGCACCGCCTGCTCGCGGTCGATCGCGTAGAGCCGCGCGTACTGCACCCGGACTTCGGTCGCAAGACTGGTCGCGGACAGCTGCCGCTCGGCAGAGCGAAGCGACGCCTCGGCGGTCGCGATCGCCCGCCGCGCGCCGCGGCGGCCTCCGCCAAGCAGTCCCTGGCGAAGCGACATCCCGGCCATCGACCCGGGATCCTCGCCGATGGTGTACCGAGGGAAGTTGAACGCCTGGTACTCGGCCTCCACCATCGGATCGGGCAGGGCGTCGGCGGCGCGGAGGGCGATGCGGGCAGCCTCGAGGCGCTCGCCCCGCGCGGCCAGCGACGGCGCGCGAGCAAGCGCGCGCTCGACCAGGGCCTCCACTCCAGGGGCTTCCGGGGCGGTGACGGCGGAAGGCACCGCCTGGGCCGCAACTGAAGCCGGAAGGGTCAACGCCAGCAGTACGGCGGGCAGGCCGGGCACGGACAAACGAATGCGATCGAGCATGACCATCATCGACAGCTGGAAGAAAGGCCGGTTGTCTCGACGTGCCGGAAAGGGCAAGCCCGGTGCCAGCGGATTGGTGGGGAAGCGGGCCCTGCTGCCTGGAAATCCGGCCCGAACTCGCGAAGACGCGCACCGCCTCATCCCGATGGTGATCGATATGAGGCAGCCCACCGGGGTCGGTGCGTGATTTCAGACACCGGCACGGCGACGAAGTCGGGGGCCGGGGCACGCCGGGGCTTGCCTCGGCCGTGCCGAAGGTGCCAACGTGAAGGGATGTCCGACCCAACCCCCGCGCGGTGGGTGGCGCTTCTCGCGGCCGTGACGGCTGTCTCGACGCTCCACTACGTGACGCCCGCGGCCAGTCCGGCCCTTCACGCGTTCTACCAGCGGCTGTATTACGTCCCGGTGATCCTTGGCGCCTATTGGTTCGGCGCGCGCGGCGGCGTGCTGGTTGCCGCGCTCTGCTCGCTCGCCTACGCTCCGCACATCCACGTCGCCTGGTCGCAGAACGCCGCTTACACCGCGAGCCAGTACGCCGAGCTGGTGGTGTTCCTTTCGCTCGGGCTGGCGGTGGGCCTCATCGCGACCCGCGAGCGCAGGCTGACCAATCGCTACCGCGAGGCAGCCGAGTCGCTCGAGCACGCCAACCGCGAGCTGCGCGAGTCGGGCGAGCAGTTGCGGCGGGCCGAACGCCTCTCGGCCCTCGGCGAGATCGCGGCCGGCCTCGCCCACGAGATCCGTAACCCGCTGGCCGGCATGAAGGGGGCGCTCGAGATCGTTGGGGCGCGCGCGAAAGCCGGCACCCCCGAGGCCGAGTTCTCGGCCATCGCCGCGCGCGAGGCGCAGCGGCTCGAGGGGCTGGTGCAGGAGTTCCTCGACTACGCCCGTCCCCGTCCCCCCCGCCGGCGCCCGGGCGAGCTGCCGCAAGTGCTGCGCCGCGTGGCCGGCCTGCTGGGCCCGGAGGCCGAGCGCGCTGGGGTCGTCCTCGAGATCGAGGCGGACGCCGCGCCGTCCGGCCCCCCAGTGGATCCCGAGCAGATCCAGCAGGTCGTCGTGAACGTCGTCCTGAACGCCATCCAGGCGAGCCCGCGGGGCGGCCAGGTTCGGGTGCGGTCCCGGAGCGAGGCGCGCCGCACCATCGTCGAGGTGACCGACCAGGGTCCGGGGATGGCACCGGAGGCGCGTGCCCGCGCCTTCGAGCCGTTCTACACCACCAAGGAGCGGGGGAGCGGCCTCGGCCTCGCGATCAGCCAGCGCATCGTCGTCGCCCACGGAGGGACGATCCGGTTCGAGGAAGCGACGGGCGGGGGAACGAGGGTCGAAATCGAGCTGCCCGATGCCGGCACCCTGCCGGCAGGTGCCTGACATGACCGACCAGAAGACGGTGCTCCTGATCGACGACGACGAGAGCCTGCGCCGGGTCGTGGAGTACAACCTGCGCGAGGACGGCCACGAAGTGGTGACGGCGGCCGACGGCCGGACCGGGCTCGAACGCTTCCAAGCGTCGCCGGTTGACCTGGTCCTGACCGACGTGCGGATGCCGGAGATGTCGGGGCTCGAGGTGCTCGCCCTGGTGAAGGCGATGCAGCCCGACCTGCCGGTGATCGTCCTCACCGCGCACGGCACCATCGACGCGGCCGTCGAGGCGATGAAGGCCGGCGCCTTCGACTACCTGACGAAGCCGTTTACCCGCGAGCAGCTGCTGGCCTCGGTGCGGAAGGCGCTGGAGCTGGGGGCGCTGGCGACCGAGAACCGGCAGCTGCGGCAGATCGTGCGCGAGCGCTTCTCGTTCGCGAACCTCATCGCCGGATCGCGCGCGATGCGGGCGGTGACCGACACGGCGTCGCGTGTCGCGGCGAGCGACACGACCGTGCTGCTGGAAGGGGAGAGCGGCACCGGCAAGGAGCTGCTGGCGAAGGCCATCCACGTGAACAGCGCCCGGAGCCGCGGGCCGTTCGTCACCGTGAACTGCGCGGCCATCCCCGAGCACCTGCTCGAGTCGGAGCTGTTCGGCCACCGGCGCGGAGCGTTCACGGGGGCGGTCGCCGACAAGCAGGGGAAGTTCGAGGCCGCCGCCCGGGGGACGATCTTCCTCGACGAGGTGGGGGAGCTGCCGCTGCTGCTGCAGGTGAAGATCCTGAGGGTGCTGCAGGAGCGCGAGGTGGACAAGCTCGGCGAGACGCGCCCCGTCAAGGTGGACGTCCGGGTGATCGCGGCCACCAACCGCGACCTCGAGAAGATGACGGCCGACGGCTCCTTCCGCGAAGACCTCTACTACCGCCTGGCCGTCGTCTCGATTCGCGTGCCGCCCCTGCGCGAGCGGGCGGACGACATTCCCCTGCTGGTCGACCACTTCCTCGACAAGCACGCCTCCCGGTTGGGGCGCGAGCGGCCCGCCGTCGACAAGGCGGTCTATGCCGCCTTCAACCGCTACTCGTGGCCCGGCAACATCCGCGAGCTGGAGAACGTCATCGAGCGCGCGCTGGTGCTCGACCGCGACGGCGTGCTCGGCCTCGACGATCTGCCCGAGCGCCTCCAGGCCAGCGGGCAGCGGATCGGCAACCTGCGGATCGAGCTGCCCGACGAGGGGATCTCGCTCGAGGACGTGGAGCGCGAGCTGCTGCTGGCGGCGCTCGAGAAGCACAACTGGAACCAGACGCGCGCGGCTGCCTACCTGAACATCACCCGCAGCACGCTCCTCTACCGGATGCAGAAGTTCGCGCTCGAACGCCCCAAGACCGAGCCCTGACGTGTTCTTCGTGGTCGATCCTTTTGTGGTTGATCGCTTCGTCACGCACGGTATGCTTGGCGGTGCGCCCGCAAGGGCGCGGGGAGGCCTTCGATGGTCGCCGTCGTCGCGTTCGCCGCTGCCCTCGTCGTCGGTTCCTTCTTCGAGTACGTCGTGCACCGCCTCATGCACCTTCGGTGGGTACTGGGCGACCGGCACCTGCAGCACCACCGGAAGGGATGGGGGCAGGGTGTGCTCGGTGAGTTCCGCGATTACCTGTACGGCGTCCCGGTCATCGGGTGGCTCGGGTTTCCCCATTCGGTCGAGGCCGGCATCGGTTTCGCTGCCGGCTGTGTGGCTTACGCCTTCTTCGCCGGCTACAGCCACCAGCTCAATCACGAGCGGCCCGAGCTCGTGTTCTGGCTGCCGCGGCCGGTCCACCACCTGCACCACGCGCACCGGCAGTGGAAGCAGAACTTCGGCATCGGCGTGGACATCTGGGACCGCCTGTTCGGCACTTACCAGGTGGTGGAGTGGAAGCCGGAACGGCGGCCCTTCGACCACCCCCTCCGCGAATTCGGGCGGATCTGGTGGAGAAAGTACAACGGACCGGAGGGACGGTGACGACCCGCGCTGATCCACGAAGCGCCATGTCCCGAACCCCGAATCCCGAATCCTGAGTCCCGAACCCTCAATCCCGAATCCTGATCGCGTGATATCGTCCGGTGCCAGGACCAAGTCGCCCCTCGCGGAGGTTTCGATGCGATCGGTTGTCCTGGTTGCGATCATGACGTGGCTGGCCGGCGTCCCGCTGTGGGGGCAGGGGCCGTCGGGCGGGTCCTCTTCACTGAGCTGGTTCAAGGGAAACACTCACACCCACACCCTGAACAGCGACGGCGACAGCACGCCAGACGAGGTCGTGCGCTGGTACCGCGAGCGGGGGTACCACTTCCTCGTGGTGACCGACCACAACCTGGTCACGCCGGTGGACGGCCTCAATGCGGTTTTCGCATTCGAAGGCCGATTCCTCGTCATTCCGGGCGAGGAGATCAGCGACGTCGTTCCCAGCGGGGCGGGCGAGGACGCGCCCGGCATCCCGGTGCACGTCAACGCGTTGGGGACCCGCACGGCGATTCTTCCCGCCGGGGGCGCGACGGTGGCCGAGGCGCTGCAGCGTGACGTCGCCGCGGTGGAAGCAGCCGGGGTCCCGGTGCAGATCAACCACCCGAACTTCGGGTGGGCGATCGCGCAGGCCGATCTACCGCCATCGTCGCGACCGCTGCTGCTCGAGATCTTCAACGGTCATCCCCAGGTGAACAACCTTGGCGGCAACGGTACGCTGCCGGCCGAGGAGTTATGGGATGTCTGGCTGTCGGCGGGGCGAAAGGTCTTCGGCGTGGCGAGCGACGACACGCACCACCTGAAGCGGCCGTGGGACCGGCGGGCGGCAAGCCCGGGCCGCGGCTGGGTCGTGGTCAGGGCGGCCACCCTCAGCGCCGATACCATCCTCGGGGCGCTCGGGCGCGGTGAGTTCTACGCGAGCACGGGGGTGGAGCTGGCCGACTGGCAGGTCAGCCCGGAAGGCGTCTCGGTCGCCATCGCGACGCGGCCCGACGACCTGACGCGCTTCCGCATCGAGTTCATCGGCAAGGGCGGCCGCGTGCTGCGCCAGACCGACGGCTCCGACGCGTCGTACCAGTTCACGGGCGACGAGGGCTACGTTCGCGTCCGGGTGACCGACTCGAACGGGCAGCGGGCGTGGACCCAGCCCTACTTCCTCTTCTCCCGCGCCAGCGCGCGGTAGTACTCCTCGACGAGCGCGCGGTACTCCGGCGGGACGTCGTCGCTGGCCGACAGCAGCACCTCGCCCCCCTCGTCGAGGCGCCGCCGCAGGTCGAACTCGAGGCGGCGGAAGCCCTCCACCAGCTGGGCCTGCAGGCGGGCCAGGGCCGCCGGGTCGTCGTAGAGGCGGTCCTGGTCGAGCGCGCGCAGGTCGCGGATGAGGGCGTCCAGCTCGCGGGGATTCAGTCCAAGAGCCCGCATCTCGCGCCGCAGCTGCTCGGCCTCGCTGCCGCGCTCGCGCGCCTCGCGCCGCAGCTGCCGCGCCTGCTCAGGGCTCATGCGGCCCGGGCGCCCCCCGCCCCCGCCGCCGGCCTCGGGCGGCACGCCGACCGAGCTGCCCTCGGCCCGCTGCTGATCCCCCGCCTGCCCCTGCTGGCCGCCCTGCGCCTCACCCCCCTGCCCGCCGCCCGCGGTACCCTGCGAGGCCTCTTGCCCCTGCTGCCGACCGCCGTCGGCCCCCTGCTGGCTGCCGTCGGCCTGCTGTCCCTGCCGCCCGTTCCCGGCCTGCTGCCGGCTGCCGGGTGCCGGCCGGCTGCCGTCCGCTGACCGCTGCTCGCGGGTCCGCTCACTCATCGATTCGACGCCGCGCAGCAGGTCGCGGGCACGCTCGAGGGCTTCGGCGCGCGTGTCGCGCGCGCCGCCCGATGCGGCCGCCTTCGACGCCTCGTCGAGCCGCCCTCCGAGCGCGGCGAGATCGGCGCGGATCTGCTCTTCGAAAGTGGAGGCCTGATCGGGAGGGGCGTTCTGGATCAACCCCCGGGAATACCGGATCTTCTCCTTGAGCCGGCTGTCTCGAATGCCCTCGGCGGCTTCCTGCAGCTTGCGCGCGGCGTCGCGCCGCTCGCGCCCGAAGTCGGAGGCTGCGCGATCGAGCCCGCGTTCGAGGTCGGCCACCTCGCCAGCCTGCGCGTCCTTGCGTTCGCCGAGCTGACGTGCCTGCGCCTCGCGCCCGGCCCCCGTACCCGGCAAACCGCGCACCTCTCCCTCGATCCGTTCCTGCTCCTGCTGCAGGCGCTGTACGCGGGCGCGCGCCTCGTCGATCGTGCGCGTGAGCCGGTCCGTCCGATCGCTCTCGAGGCCGCGGCGCGCGCGTCCCAGCCGCTCGGCCGCCGCGCTTGCCTCCGCGAAGCCGGCCCGATCGCCGGAGGCTGCCGCACGCCGCATGGCGTCGGCGGCCTGCTGCATCTGCCGCGCCGCCTCCGCGAGGTCGGCCCTGCGCTCCTCGCGCGCGAGGCGCTCCAGCCGGCGCGCCGCCTCCTCGGTCTCGGCGGCCAGCTGGCGTTGGCGCTCGGCCGCCGCCGACCCGCCGCCGCTCTCGGCCCCGCCAGACAGCCGGCGCTGCCTCTCGGCCTCCTGTTCCTGGCGCCGGGCGAGGTCGCGCAGCCGCTCGAGCATCTCGTCCACGCGCTCGTTCGACGACTGCTGGCGGCTGCGGCGGAAGGTCTCGTACTGGTTCTTGAGCCGGTCGAGTTCCATCTCGAACAGCTCGGCCAGCTCTTCCTGCCGTTCGGCGGAGCCGCCGCCGCCCTCGCCGCCGCGTTCCTGGCTCATCGCGATCCGGACGTCGCGGAAGGCCTCCTCTGCGGCCTGCAGCGATCGCAGCGCCCGCTGCTCGGGGGCCAGGGCGCCTTTCGGATCGCGCGCCTGCAGGCGCTTCTCCGCCTCGCGCATTTCCTTGGCCGCTTCAACGAGCCCCGCGTTCACCCCCTCCATGCCGCCGGCGCCGCCTGCCCCGAGCCGCGACGCGATCTGCGCCGAGAGCGTCTCCACGCGCTTGCGCAGCTGCCCTTGGGCGAGGCCCAGGAACACCACGTCCTCGCGGAACTTCGTCGCGCCCACCTTCGCGCGGTCCCGCGCGACGTTGAACGTGCCGGTGACGATGCGGCGCTGCTCGTCGGAGAGAGCCGACGGGTCCTGCGCCCCCTGGCCGCCGGCCTGCCCGCCGCCCTGGCTCTCCGCGGCGCGGTAGTCCTTGCGGAACGGCCGGATGTGCAGGAAGTAGATGTCGCTCGTCGCGGTCTTCGCCCCGGCAATCGCGTCGGTGTCGGTGGCGCGCGCGTAGTACGACACGACATCGCCCGGCTGCAGGTTCATTTCCTCGAGGAAGAACGTGTGGCCGGCGGTGAGCTGTCTCGATCGCGAGCCGCCCCCCAGCCTCAGGCTCCGCTCGGCGCCCCCGTTGACCGACACCACCAGGTCGAGCCTCGCGATCCCGAAGTCGTCCTCTGCGCGAGCCTCGGCGAACACCTCCTCGAGGCTCGTCGGCCTCAGGTCGCGCTGCGGCCGCGCGATGACGGCCGACGGGGGCTGATCGGCGAGGACGTCAATCGCGTAGTGCGGAGACGCCGCGACCATCTCGCCGGTCGGCGCCTGCAACTCGACGTGGTACGACCCGTTGCGCCTCACCTCGAACTCGCCGTCCAGCGCGGTCTCGAGCGCGTTCGCGAGCGTTGCCGGCTGGCCTCCCTCGACGACGATCCGGCCCGACGAGGCCGGCAGCGTCGAGTGCACCCGCACGCGCACTTTCGTTCCAGCCAGGACAGCGATGTCGCCGCCGTTCTCGACCTTCTGCGGAGAGAGGCCGGTGTAGGCGGGGAAGACGTACTCCAGCTCGAGGCGCTCGACCTGCGGCAGGTCGGCCACCTCCACCTTGTAGACCGGCGAACGCACGCCGGCCGCCTCGACGAAGTACTCGATCGAGTCGCGCAGCCGGAACACCGTGGCCTCGAACCCGTCGCCCGTTGCGGGGATCATCGTCGCTCGCTCGAAGCCGGCGCCCGCCGCCGCGCGCGTGAAGAGCGTTCCTTCCGTGCTGGTGAAACCGACGAGGCGCGCCGAGACGGCGAGGTCGGCGCCCCGCGGGAGCGTCGCGGCGCCGGGCGCGACCTCGATGCGGTAGGGCGACGAAGCTTCCACCCCGCGAACCGGAACGAGCAGCGTCATTGCCCCGTGCCGCAGGTACGACGGACCCCCGAGGAACACGATCGCCGCCGCCGCGCCGATGGCGGCAAGGCCCTGCCACGAGCGGCGCATGCTGCCGCGCTCCAGCTCGCGCCCGTCACGGATCCGCTCGCATCGCTCGACGGCCGAGTGGATGAGCCGCTCGAGCAGCGCCTCCGAATCGGTGCGGCCCTCGCCCGGCTGCCGCAAGCTGCCGTCCACCGCGCTCAGCAGCAGCGCCTCGAGCGAAGGCTCGTGCTCTTCCAGGTAAAGGGCGACCTGGAGATCTGTGACGCGGCGTGCGAGGGGCCGGACCAGGAAGAACCAGCCGAGCCCGACAAGCGTGAGGTAGGTCACCACCCGGAAGGCGACGATCGCCTCGGGACGGAAACGCCAGCGCTCGAGGCCCCACGCGGCGGCCAGCACGGTGATCACGGCTGCGCCCAGCAGCACCGTGAGGCTGCGGAGCACCACGCGCCAGCGCCAGCGGCCGCGCACCTGTCGGATCACGCGCAGGAGCTTGTCGCGTTCGCTCTTGTCGTGGGGGGGCATAACGTCTCCATCACAAACAGCTGACAGCCGACAGCGGACAGCAACGGAAGCGGACGCGGACGCGCGACCCGCTCTCGTAGGGGCGACCCTTGTGGTCGCCCCGCCATCGGATCACGACGCCAGGCGCTGGCTTTCCTGCGCTGCCGCGGCACTCCGTTCCGCGACCTCCGCCGCGGCCGGCACGGGACGCCGGCGCGAGAAGCGGCCGGCGAGCAGCGCTTCGGCTCCAAGGGCCAGCACGGCCAGCGCGAGCAGGTACCACCAGAGCGCCTGTCGCCGCTCGCGGTCCTCTGGCGACAGTTGCCGGGCCTCGCTGGCGGCCGCGACACCGGGTCCCTGCCTGACCGCCGTCACGAGCTCGGCAGGGTCGAGCCTGGCGAGGTTCGATTCGGCGGGATCCACGTTCACCGCCAGCACCGACCGCTCTCCGTCGGCTCCTTCCCCAGCCGCCGCTCGAATCTCGTAGAACCCCTGCTCGGCCGGCACGAACGCCTGCCGGCTCCCCTCACCGGGAACGGGAAGGCGCGCCCCGGACGGCGACAGCGCGACTTGCCCGGTGCGCGTTCGCGAGGCCGCCTTTCCCCCCTCGGCACCGGCTGCGAGCATGGACGGGCTCGCGGCCTCGCCGGCGACGTGCCAGGCGGGCCGCTGCACGTGGCCTGCCAGGTACTTGATCGCCTGGTGCAGGAGCGGCACGAAGACGGGCTTGAGCACCAGGTCGTTCCAGTAGCCGTCGAGCGTGGATGTCCAAACGAGGACGCGCCCGCGGCCAACTCGCCGCTCTGCCACCGCCACCGCGCCATCGTCGAACCGTGCGAGCACGCCCGCCGGCGCCGCCAGTTCGCGGAAGCGGAAGACGCGCGCCGCCGCGAGGTCTCCGCTGCGCGGCGTGCCGAAGACCTCGAAAACCGGGTGCGAGCGTTCGACGTGTCCGATGGTGGCGCCGCGGCCCTCGCGCCTGTCCACGATTTCTCCGAGCGTGCCGGGCAGCAGGTCGGGGGCCGCCTCGCTCCAGGACGAGCGCTCGCCGAGGGCGAGCAGCAGTCCCGTGCCCCGGTCCACCGCGGCCGCCAGCGCGCGCCCGGCGGCGCCAGCAGGAGGCGGAGTGTCGTTCAGCACGACGACGGCAGCCCGCTCGATCTCGGCTGGCGTTGCCTGCGCAGCGGCGAGGAACCGAGCCTCGAACCGCGGCTCCGAGGAGACCGCCAGGGCACGCGCCAGGAAGGGTGTCTGACCCGCGGCCGTCTCGACGACGAGCACCGGGAGCTTCTCCCGGCTTGCCAGCACGGCGTGAAACGTATCGTCGAACGGCAGCCGGTCGGGCGTCAGCCGTGCGACAACCCGCACCAGGCCGTTGGCCGGCAGCGTAAGGGGCGAGAAGGAAACGCTCGCCGTCGTGCCGGGCTCCGCCGAGACGCGGGCGGCGTCGAGCTGCCTGCCGTCGGCCTCGAGGGCGATCGGCCTGTTGTCGATCCGGGTCGAGCCGCGATTGGCCACGCGCGCCGTGACAGTCACCCTCTCGCTGCCCGACTGGTCCGCGGCCTCCCGCGCGAAGGCGAGGTCCACCACGGCGGCGTTCTCGACGCGCGCCTCGCCGACGGGCATGGTCGTGAGAGCGATTCCAGGGGCCACCTTCACGCCCTGCCCCCGATCCCAGCCCGTGCCCTGGAAGTCGCTGATCAAGACAACCTCGCGCCGCGGCATCGGCGACGACTCGAGCAGGCCGGCTCCCGCCTGGATTGCCGGCCCGTAGCGGGTGGCGAGGGCGGCCGGCCGGGCCGCCTCGATTGCCGCCAGGAGGGCGGAGCGCTCGCCCCCCTGCCGCACGGCAATCTCGACGTCGCTCGCGAACAGGACGAGCGATGCCCGGTCGCCAGGCCGCAGGCCCTCCACCACGCTCCGCGCCGCCTCGCGCGCGCGCTGGAAGTGGTCGCCGTACGCCATGCTCGCGGAGCGGTCGAGCAGGATCGCCACCTCCCGATCGCCGGTTCCCCCGGCCGCGGCGTCGGCGCCCGGCAGGAAGGGCCGGGCGAACGCGACCGCCAGCAGCGCGAGCACCAGGGCGCGCAACAACAGCAGCGGCCAGTGGCGGATCACGCGGCGGCGGACCGACTGATACGGGATCTTCCGCAGGAACATCAACGAGGGGAACGCCACCACCTGCTTGCGTTCGCGCTGCACGAGGTGCAGCACGACCGGGATGGCGATGGCGAGCAGCCCCGCGAGCAGCGCCGGCGCGAGGAGGCTCATCGCACCCTCCTGAGGCGCTCGCGGGCAGCCAGGTACCGGAACAGGGCGAAGTCGAGCGGGACCGACGTGTCGAGCAGTGCGTAGTCGACCCGGCTGTCCAGCAGCAGGCGGCCCAGGGCTTCGATGTGCCGGCGCACCAGCTCCTGGTACTCGGCCCGCAGCGCCTCGGGAACGACCGGCAGCCGCTCCCCGCTCTCGAGGTCCTCGAAGCTCGAAGCCTCGTCGAACGGGAAGTCGCGCTCGGCCGGATCGAGCAGGTGGAACACGATGACGTCGTGCCCCCGGAACCGGAGGGGCCGGACGGCCGCGGCCACCCGGTCGGGCTCCTCGTAGAGATCGGAAACCACGACGACGATCCCGCGCCGCCTCAATCGCTCGGTGGCGGTCAGCAGAGGGGCCGCCAGCTCTCCCTCGCGGCCGGCCTCGGCCCGGTCGAGCGCGAAGAGTGCGAAGTCGAGGTGCTTGGCCGACGGCGGCACGTAGCTGACGATGCGGCGGTCGAAGGTGACGAGGCCGACGCGGTCGCGCTGCTGGTGCGAGAAGTAGAGGAGCGACGCGGCGAGGTACCGCCCGTAGTCGATCTTCGGCAGGCCGCGGCTGCCGAAGCGCATGGAGGCCGACACGTCGAGCACGACGACGAGGTTGGCGTTCGAGTCGGCCTCGAACTGCTTGACGTAGAAGCGGTCGGTGCGTGCGTACAACCGCCAGTCCACGCGCCGCAGGTCGTCACCCGGCTCGTAGCCGCGGTGCTCGGCGAAGTCGAGCGAAAAGCCGAGGTGCGGCGCGCGATGCAGGCCGTTGATGAAGCCGTCCACGACGGTGCGCGCCACCAGCTCGAGGCTGTTGAGGCGCGCCAGCACCTTCGGGTCCACGAACCTGGCGCCCGCCATCGCCTGCGTTTGCTCCACGGTTCTTCCCTCGCCTCCAGCACCGGAATCCCGAATCCTGATCCCTGATCCCCGATCCCTGATCCCCGTCTACATCCCCGACCTCGGCACCGGCACTGCCTCGAGAATCCGATCGATGATCTGGTCGGTGGTGATGCCCTCCGACTCGGCGTGGAAGTTGGTCAGCACGCGGTGACGCATCACCGGGTGCGCCAGGGCACGCACGTCCTCGAAGGTGACGTGGTAGCGGCCGTGCGTGACGGCGCGCGCCTTGGCGCCGAGGACGAGGTACTGGGCAGCGCGGACGCTTGCCCCGTAGGAGATCCACTTCTGGACGAAATCGGGGGCCCCGTTCCCGCGACGGCTCGCACGGACGAGCGCCAGGGCGTAGCGCATGACGGGATCCGACACAGGGACGCGCCGCACCAGGCCCTGGAACGCCACGAGGTCGGCGGCGCCGGTTGCCCGATCGAGGCGCACCTCGCGGCCGGCGGTCGTCGTCCTGAGCACCTCCAGCTCCTCGTCCTCCGGCGGGTGTTCGATGACGACGTGGAACATGAAACGGTCGAGCTGCGCCTCGGGCAGCGGGTAGGTGCCCTCCAGCTCGATCGGGTTCTGCGTGGCGAACACGTGGAACGGCTCGTCGAGCGGGTAGGTGCGCCCCTGCACGGTCACCCGGTGCTCCTGCATCGCCTCGAGCAGCGCCGCCTGCGTCTTCGGCGGCGTCCGGTTGATCTCGTCGGCCAGGAGGATGTTGGTGAAGACCGGGCCCGGCTGGAACACCATCCGGCGGCCGCCGATCTCGGGGTCGTCCTGGATGATGTCGGTGCCGGTGATGTCGGACGGCATCAGGTCGGGCGTGAACTGGATGCGCGAGAACTTCAGGTCGAGCACCTCGGCCATCGTCCTGACGAGCAGCGTCTTGGCAAGGCCGGGCACGCCGACGATCAGGCTGTTGCCGCCGACGAACAGCGTCAGCAGCACCTGGTCGACCACCTCGGCCTGCCCCACGATGACCTTGCCCAGTTCGCTGGCAATCAGCGAGCGCGTGGCCGTCATGCGCTCGGCAACCGAGACGTCGTCCTGCGACTCGAGAACGCGAACATCTTCGTTGGCAATCGTCACGCTGCTCTCCGGTGGGCGGCGCTTGCGCCGCCCGGTTGATCGTCCGGCAGGCACGTCTCCAGGGCCTGCCCGGCTCAGTGCGTCATCCCGTACACCACGTAGTTCACGCCGAACTTGTAGGCCTCGTTGGTCAGGTCGATCGGGTTCCACCCGGTGTCCGACCACTCCCAGTACTCGCTGATGTCGTTGTTGTAGTTGACGATCGCGAGCATCCGCTTGCCCGGGTCGTTGCCGGCGAAGATGCCGTAGAAGACGGGCGGTTCGCGGTCGTAGAACTGGCGGAACTCGAGCGACGGGATCTCGAAGAACGAGTGGAACACCTGGCTCGCCGGTTCGAGCTCGATCAGCCGCATGCCGGGCAGGACCCGCCGCATTTCGGCCGTGAAGTTGTCGAGGTCGCGGCCGCGGAAGTCGTCGAAGATCAGGAAGCCCCCCTTCTGCAGGTAGGCGCGCAGGTTGGCCGCCTCCTCGTCGGTCTGCGTCCAGAAGCCGGCCTCGCAGAAGTAGGCGATCGGGTAGCGGAACAGCTCCTTCGACCCGATGTCCACGATGGCGCCGCCCTCGGCGCCGTCGTAGGTCCTGATCGTCGTGATGCGCCCGAGCAGTTTCATGAAGTTGCGCTCGGCGCGCGGGTAGTCGTGCGCCCACGGCGGCTCGCGCGACCCGCGCCGTCCGAAGCCACCCTCGAAACCGCCGGTTCCCACCGTGTACCGGATCCGCGCGATCACGAACCGGCCGTCGTGGGGGATCGGGACGGGCTCGGGTTCGGCGGACTGGCCGCGGCCCTCGCCCCACAGGCCCTGCAGCAGCCGCCGGATGCGCGAGCCTTCGGGGCTGCCCGGCTCGGCCTGCGGCATGGCAAACGCCGCCACGGTCGCCGCTGTGGCGAACACGATGGCGCAGGTGGCGCGGGCTGTCCGGCTCATCGGTTCCCCTTCTCCCGCTCGCGGATCTCGCGCGTCTTCCTGGCCAGCTCGAGGAGCAGGCTTTCGAGCTCCTGCTGGTACTGCGCCGGCGGCATGCCGTCCCGGGTCGCCTTCAACTCGCCGATGCGCCGCTCGAGCGCGCCGCGCTCTTCGTACAGGGCGAGCAGGCCAGGGTCCGCGTCGGCCGGCGGCCCGGCTCTCTCCGCTCCCCCGGCAGACACGAAGACTGTCCGGGCCAGCGCGCCGTCCGCGCCGTCAGACCCGGGGGCCGCGCTTCCCTTGCCGTCACCGTCGTCGTCGAGGAGCGCGTGCTCGGTCAGCAGCTGACCGTCCTGCTCGTACGAGGCGGCGGTGCGCTGCCGCGCCCAGGTGAAGGCTTCGAGCATCGATACCCGGCCGTCCTTGTCGAGGTCGGCATCCGTGGAGGCGAGCGCCTCGACGAAGAAGCCCGGGAACCGTGTCTGGTTCCGCTCCCCGTCGCTTCGCGTCGCCGTGATCACGACCCGGTTGCGGCCCGAGAGCGGCCCGAGGAACGCCCCGCTCGCGCTGGCAGTGTTCACGAAGGCCACCGTTCGCCCGCCGAGGCGATCGAGGAGGCGCGCGAAGTCGGCGGGCGAGAGGTCGGGGCCGGGCAGGTTGAACCTCGGCGGCCCCGATGCCGCCGCCCCGTGGCCAATCAGCACGATGAGCACGCGGTCGCCCGGGCGGGATCGCGACGCCAGCCGCCCGACCGCGTTGGCGATCTCCTCGCGCGTCGATCGGCCGCCGATCCGGCCCGGGTCGCGTGCCGTGTCCTCGCCCAGGTAGACCAGGCTCTCGGGTGGGATGCCGCCCCGTTCACGCGCGGCGTCCACGAGCGACGACGCCCACTCGTGGAAGCGCGCGCGATTCTCTTCGTCGCCGCCGAGGCCGACGATGACGAGCAGGTGCGTGGCCTGGGCGATGGCCGGCGTCGAGACGGCCAGCAGCACGAGGGGGAGCATCGTTGCGAGCCGCCTCATGCCAGTCCACTCCGCCGCCTGAGGAACCACTCGGCGCCCACGAGCCCCACGAGGAGCAAGAGCACCGCGGGCATGTCCCAGAGATCCATCTCTCTCGTCGCCGTGACGCCTCGCCCAAGGTAGGTTGCGTCCTCGGCGAGCGACGCGGCCGTCTCGGGCGTGTAGTAGCGTCCGCCGGTTTCCTCCGCGATCCGCTTCAGCAGGGGCGCGCGCTGCGCGGCGTCGAAGTACTCCGCGTCGCCGGGTGCGGCGCGCAGGTAGGCGACGGCAGCGCCCAGCTGGTCGCGTCCGCGTGCCGCCTCGAGGCGCACGGTGTGAAGACCCGCGGCCGCCGGCACGTACGACGCGGCGTACTCCCCTTCGCGATCGGGCGCGAAGTCGAGCGGCAGCTCGGTCTCGCGACCGGACGGGTCTGTGATGCGGGCGCGGACGGAGGCGTCGTTGACGGCCAGGAAACGGGCATCACGCACGTTCGCCGCGACTCGCACCGCCTCGCCCGGCTCCACCCGCTCGCGGTCGAGCGACACCTCGACACGGTCGGGCACCCCTTCGACGAGCCAACGGGCGAGCCGCCGCCAGAAGGTCTCGTGCGTCTGGTCCTCGACCGGGATCGAGGCGTCCATCTGCCAGAGCCACGAGTCCTGGACCGGGAAGGCGAGCGCCTTGCCGGCGCCGTAGCGCTGGTGGGCGAGCACGACGCGCTCGCCCTCGCCCTCGAGCAGCGCGGCGGCGCCGGGCTTCAGCGAACGAATCGGGTTCACCGTGGTGAGCGCCGGCAGCGTCTTCCATCGCGCCGCGGACGTCTCCTCGGTCGCGGCCACCTGCGTGACGGCGTGGAGCTGGCCCAGCCGGGTCGGGCGCGCCGACACAGTCTCGTGGCGATCGTCGGGAAGCGGGGGCGCGTCGAGGCGCACCGGCAGCGCCTCGGCAACCGGCGTGCCCGCGTAGCCTCCCTCGGCGAAGGCGTGCCGGCCCCCGAGCGCGAGCAGGCCTCCGCCGCGCACGTTGACGAAGTCGGCGATCATCCGGAGCTGGTCGGGGGTGAACGCCGCCGCCTCGATGCTGCCGAGGACGAGGCCGCGGTAGGCGAACAGCTCGTCGCGCGTCTTGGGAAAGCCGCCCAGCAGGTCGTCGGGGCCGTCCACGTCGAGGCGGAGGAACTTCCGCTCCGCCGTGCGCTGCAGCGTCACCACCTGCAGGTGCTCGTCGCCGGCGAGCGACTGCCGCAGGAACTTCATCTCGAAGCGCGGCTCGCCCTCGACGTAGAGGAGCTTCTCGCGCCGGTCGCGGACGTCCACCACGACCTCGCGCGCGTTGTTGCGCGTCACCTGCTCGCCGTCGAGCGGCGGGATCGTGAAGCGAAGCAGGCGGGGCCCGGCGTCGGCCAGCGTCAGCCGCACGCGCGCGGTGACCGGCTCGCCATCGCGCGGCAGCAGAACGTCGGCCGACCCGACGCGGCGCCCCTCGTCCTCGACGAGCAGCGGCACCGTGCGGCCCGCGTAGCCGGTCTGCGCGACGGACACCTGCACGATTAGCGTGGAGCCCTGGAGAACCCAGGCGGGCGGCTCGACGCGCCCGAGCTGGACGTCACGGTCGAACGCCTCGCGGCCAAGGCCGATCGTGAACACTGGCAGCCCCGCCGCCTGGATCGACCGAAGCATCGGCGAGATGTCGGAGGCCGAGGTGTCGGCGCCATCGCTCACCAGCACGAGGCCCGACACCGGCAGGCCCGCCAGTTCCGACGCGGCTCGCCCGAGGGCCTCGCCCAGGTGCGAGCGCGTCCCGTCGAAGGCGAGCGCCTCGGGGCCCGGCACGCGTTCGGTCGAGGACGACACACGGAAGAACCGGAGGGCGAAACGGTCGCCGAGCGCCCGGACGAGCGATCCATCGTGACCGAAGGCGCTTCGCACGAATGCGCTGCGCGGCACCCCGTCGCGGTCGGAGATGCTCATGCTCTGCGAGTCGTCCAGGAGGACCGCGAGGAAGTTCTGCCGTGCCTCGACTGCCTTGACCGTGACGGTTGGCCTCAGGAGGGCGAAGAAGAGAACCGCCAGAGTCGTGCCGCGCAGTGCGAGCAGCAGCACCGCGCGGCCGGAAGGGCGGCCGTCGCGATGCCAGGCCCAGAGGGTGAGGCCGGCAGCGGCAAGGACCAGCAGCACGGCCGCCGCCGCCGGCCAGGGCGGACTAAAGGCGAAGCCGCCTTGCTCGAAGACGACCGGTCGGTACTTGAAGAGCAGCGCGAAGAGGTCTTCCGCCACGTCGCCCCCGGCCAGCCCATGGCCGGGGAGGTGGCCGTGGCCGGCGCCCAAATTTCGATTGTCTAAGCCCAATTCGGAGGATAGCACGACCCGACCGCGGGGAGGCCGGGGGCTATAATCCTCGTAAAGGGCTCATGCTCAACCATATGGGACCGGACCACCGGCGTGGCCGGAGGGGATTGGCCGCCTTTGCGGTTGCGGGTGTGCTCGGCCTGGCAGCCTGGCTGGCCGTCGACACGGCGGGTCGCCGGGAGCCGGCGCACGCGATGGCTCCGCAGCGCGGCGGAGGCGGCGCGGCCGCGGACGCGCCGGCAGCCTTCTCGCAGGAGGTCGCGAGGGCGATCGCGCAAGGGCGTCGCCAGGAGGCCGAGGCGATGGCGCGCGGCCGAGGCGCGGACGATCCCGATGCGGCGGCCGCGCTGGCTCGCCTCGTCAGCGACCGCGGCGACTACGACCAGGCGGAAACGCTGCTGAGAGCCGCCTCGCGGCATGCGCGCGGCGGGCAGGCCGCGCTCGAACTCGGCCTCCTGCTCCAGTTCCGGGGCCGGCCCGATGAGGCGCGCGCGGTGCTCGAGCCCCTTGCCAGTGGCCCGGAAGGCTCGGATGCCACGGCGGCGCTCAGGGCGGGGGTTGCCTCCCGAGCGCTGGGCCTCGCCCACGAAGCCAACGAGTGGCTGCTCGATGCGGCCAGGCTTGCCCCCGGCGACCCCGCTGTCCACGTCGCCCGCGGCGAGCTGTTCCTCGAGCGGCACGACCGCGACGAGGCGGCCTCGCTCTTCCGCCAGGCGCTCGAGCGGGACGCGCGCTGGGCGCCCGCGCACCTGGGGCTCGCGCGCGCGCTCGCCGACGAGAACACGCCGGCCGCCGAGGCGGCTGCGCGACGTGCGGAGGAGATCGACCCAGGGATGGCCGGCGCCCCCTTGTTACGCGCCGAGGCGGCGCTGCGCGCCGACCGGCTCGACGACGGGAGGGCGGCGCTCGATCGCGCGCTCGAAATCAACCCGCGCAACCCCGCGGCGCACGCGTTGGCGGCCGCCCTGGCGCACCTCGAGGGGCGGGCCGCCGATGCCGGCGCGTCTGTGGAGGCAGCCCTGGCCGTGAACCCGACCTACGGCGACGCCTTCCGCGTGCCGGCCGAGCAGCTGGCGTCGAGCGGCCGCTTCGAGGACGCGGTGCCGCTGGCCCGGCGCGCGGCAGCGCTCGAACCGTGGAACACGCGGGCGCTCGCCGACCTTGGCATGCACCTGCTGCGAGTGGGGGAGGAGGCCGAAGCGCGGCCGGTGCTGGAGCGGGCCTTCAAGGCCGACCCGTTCGACCTGGTCACCTTCAACCTGCTCCAGATGCTCGACACGCTGGACCAGTTCGTCACGGTGCCGGCGGGCGTCGGCCGGATCCGCCTGGATCCAGCCGAGGCCCCCGTCCTCCAGCCGTACGCGGTTCGCATCGTCGAGGAGGCGCTCGCGCGTTACGGCCAGAAGTACGGGCTGCAGCCGCGGGGGCCCGTCCTCGTCGAGATCTTCCCCAAGCACGATCACTTCGCCGTGCGCACCTTGGGTATCCCGGGACTGCTCGGCGCGCTCGGCGCCTGCTTCGGGCGCGTGGTCACGCAGGACTCGCCGCGTGCGCGCCCGCCGAACACGTTCAACTGGCAGGCGACGCTGTGGCACGAGCTGGCGCACGTCTTCACGCTGCAGCTCTCCGACTACCGGGTGCCGCGGTGGTTGAGCGAGGGGATCTCGGTCTACGAGGAGGGACGCGTCCGCCCCGAGTGGGCCGGCGACTCGGAGATGACCTTCGCGCGGGTGTACGCGGCGGGCAACCTGCCGAAGCTGGTTGACTTCAACGCCGCGTTCACGCGCCCCGACCTGGTGGCCGCTGCCTACTTCCAGGCCTCGCTGGTGGTGGGCCTGCTCGTCGAGCGGCACGGGGAGGCGGTGCTGCGCACGTTGATGTCGGCGTATGCGGCGGGTGCCTCCACGGAGGAAGCGCTGCGGAAGGCCACCGGCGCCGGCCTCTCCGACTTGCAGTCGGCCTTCGACGCCATGGTGCGCGAGCGCTACGGCGATGCGGCCCGCGCCCTCGAAACCCCGAAGAACGTCGAGATCCCGAGGTCGGCCCCGGCCGCTGCGCTCGTCGAGATCGCGGACAGGCACGCGAACAGCTTCCCCGTGCAAATGGCGGCCGGCAGGGCGATGGCGGCGGCCGGTGCGCACGCGGAGGCCATCGCGGCGTTCGAGCGCGCGGCGCGCCTGGTGCCGTTCGCACGCGGCGACGACAGCCCGCGAGCGCATCTGGCGCGGCTCGCCCTCGCCGGCGGCGACACCGCGCGCGCGGCGAGCGAACTGGAGGCGCTCGTCCGCCACGACCACGCCAACGTGGACGCGGCCCGGCAGCTGGCGTCGCTGGCCGAGAAGGCGGGGAACGAGCCGCTGCGCCTGCTCGCCTACGAGCGGATCGTGGAGGTCGATCCCTTCGACGCTGCCGCGCACGCCGCGCTCGGACGGATCGCCATGGGGCGCCGGGACGCCGCCCTGGCCGTGCGAGAGTTCCAGGCGGCACTGGCGGCCGGACCCGTGGATCGCGTCGCCGCGCACTGCGACCTCGCGGAGGCCTACCTGCTGGGGGGGCGATCCGCCGACGCCCGCCGCGAGGCGGTCGCGGCGCTCGAGATCGCCCCCACCTTCGAGCGCGCCCAGGAGTTGCTGCTGAAGACAACAGAAGGGAAGTGACGCGGCGGGAGCCCTCTCAGTCCCTGTACACGTCCGTGTTCACGTACTTCAGCCCCGAGTCGGCCATCAGCGTGACGACCGTGGCGCCCTGCCCGAGCCGCTCCGCGACACGGATCGCGGCGACGACGTCGGCGCCGGAAGAAGTGCCGCCGAAGAGCGCTTCCTCGCGCGCAAGCCGGCGGGTCATCTCCTTGGCCTCGCCGGTCGAGACCGTGTGGACCTCGTCAACGAGCGACGGGTCCCAGAGCGGCGGCTCGTAGCCGATCCCCACCCCTTCGATCTTGTGCGGCCCCGGCTGACCCCCGGAGAGCACCGACGACTCTGCGGGCTCTACCGCCGCGATCAGGATGCCCGGCTTGTGCCGCCTCAGCACCGTCGCGACGCCTCGGATGGTGGCCGCTGTGCCCACGCAGTGGACGAACGCGTCCACCTTGCCGTTGGTCTGCTGCCAGATCTCCTCGGCGAGCGGGTGGTAGCCGGCGAGGCTGTCCTGGTTGTTCAGCTGGTCGGTCCAGTAGGTGCCGGGCTCCTCGCTCAGGCGGCGTGCCGTCTCGATCATGTCGAGGATCAGCTTCCTGGTGGTCAGGCCGCCCTCGCTCGGGACGAGCGTGAGGGTGGCGCCGAGCGCCCGCATCTGATCGAGCTTCTCGCGGCTGAACGCGTCGGAGCTGACGATGCGCAGGGGGTAGCCCTTGGCGGCGCACACCAGCGCCAGCGAGGCGCCGGTGCTTCCGCCGGTGTACTCGAGCACGGTCCAGCCCGCCCGGAGCCGGCCATCCTCTTCCGCCCGGGAGATGACGGCGCGGGCCATCCGGTCCTTCACGCTGCCGGTCGGGTTCTCCCATTCGAGCTTGACGAAGACGCTCGCGCAGCCGGGCGGAACGACCTTTCGAAGGCGGACGAGCGACGTGTTGCCGACCGCGTCGAGGATGTGCATCGCCATGATCAAGGCCGACGTGACGCGAGGTGTCAACGACTATCCGGCTGGAGCACGGGGCTTCAGCCCCGTTCCTGCCGGAGTGAACATGATCAAACCAGCTCGGCGCCGTGCTCGCGCAGCAGCTCGCGCAGGACCGAGCGATGGCAGCGCGCCTCGTCCTCGCAGTAGCAGCCCACCGCGAGGTTGGTCCGGTGCGAGAGCGCCGCCAGCAGGTCGAGCAGGCGGGCCGCCTCGGGCCGCTTCATCTCGGCCCGGTAGTGCCGGACGAACTGGCGCCACGCCCGCTCGTCCCCGGCCTGCTGCGCCTCCTTCACAAGTCCCTCGGAAGGGGCCAAGTCGGGCAGCCAGACGTCGTAGAAGTCGCGCGACGCGTGCTCGGATTTCGGCACGCCGCGCGGCGGCCGCCGCACCGTCCCGACCCGCAGGCCCTCGCCGGGCGTCCGCCGGCTCCCCAACCGCACGACGTGAATCGCCATCACTGTCTCCCCAAGCCCGCGCGACCCTGCCGGCAGCGCCTTCGGCGCTTCGACGGCCGCACGCGGCATTCAACGATCCTAACCGGGCGAACGGAGGACGGAAGACGGAAAGGGAACCGGGCCGGCGGGAGGCTCCGGTTGAGCAGGCCCCGGCGAATTGGTAAGGTAAGCGGGTGCTGTCCGAGGACATTTTCAAGATCCTGCTGGCAATCGGCATCGGAGGCGCCATCGGTCTCGAGCGCGAATACCGAGACAAGGCGGCAGGCTTCCGCACGCTGATCTTCATCTGCGTCGGCGCGACGCTGTTCGCGATGCTGTCGAGCAAGCTTGCGGGCGACCGCGATCCCACCCGCATCGCGGCCAACATCGTGAGCGGCGTCGGCTTTCTGGGGGCGGGCGTCATCCTGCGCGACGGCGGGCGCGTGGTGGGCTTGACCACCGCGGCCACGATCTGGCTGGTGGCGGCGCTGGGGACAGGGTTGGCCGGCGGGTACTATGCGCTCGTCCTCGGGGCGACGGCCCTCATCGAGGTCGTCCTCTGGGGGTTCCCGTTCCTCGAGCACTGGATCGACCGCATCCGCGAAGAGCGGAACTACGAGGTGGTCGTCGGGCGCGTCGAGAAGTGCCAGGCCGTCGAGGACGTCTTCCGGGAGTGCGGGCTGCGGATCGTGCGCCACCGGGAGAGCCGGGTCGGCCCGCGGCTGGCGTGCACCTGGCAGGCCACCGGCACGCCGCAGGCGCACCGGCGGCTGATCGAGCGGCTGCTGGCAGACGCCGAGATCGACGAGGTTCGCGCGTGACGTCACTCGATCTCCTCGTCTTCGGCCCTCACCCCGACGACCTCGAGATCGGTCTCGGCGGGACGATTGCCCTCCACGCCGCCGCCGGGTGGCGCGTCGGTCTCTGCGACCTCACGCGCGGCGAGATGGGCAGCAACGGGACGCCGGAGGAGCGCCTCCGCGAGGCCGAGGAGGCCCGGGTGGTGCTTGGCGCGGAGTGGCGCGAGAACCTCGGGTGGCCCGACCGGGGCATCACCGGCGACCGCGCGCAGCTCGACCAGGTGACGCGGCTGGTGCGGGTCTGGCGGCCGCGGGTGGTCGCCATCCCTTACTGGCACGACCGTCACCCCGATCACGTGGCCGCCAGCCGCGTGCTCAGCGAGGCCATCTTCAACGCGAGGCTTCGCCGCTACCAGCCGGAGGGCGGCGGGCCCGGTGGGTGGGCCCCCGAGTGGGTCTGCTACTACTTCATCAACGACGACGGGCCGATCTCCTTCGCCGTCGACGTCTCGGCCCACTATGATGCGAAGCGCCGGGCGCTCGAGTGCTATCGCAGCCAGTTCATGCCCGAGGGGCCGGGGGCGGTGGACACTCGCCTCACGGCGCCAACCTTTGCGCGCCTGATCTCCAGCCGGGATGCGCGGTTCGGCGCGCTGGCCGGCGTCGAGTACGCGGAGGGGGTGGTGGTGAAGGAGCCCGTCCTTCGGCCCGGCCTGTTGAAGGACTGGACGGCGCAGCCGGCGCCGCGATCGGACCGTCGATGAAGATCGCCATCGTCTGCTACGCCTCGATCGGCGGCAGCGGCATCGTCGCGACCGAGCTGGCCAAGTGCCTGGCGGTGCGCGGCCACCAGGTGCACGTGGTGAGCCGCGAGCAGCCGTTCCGCCTCGGCGACGACGAGCCGGGCGTGGCTTTCCACCAGGTGCTCACGCCGTCCTACCCGCTGTTCCGCGAGCCGCAGTACCTGCTGTCGCTCGCGACGCGCATCGCGCAGCTCTCGCGCGAGGTCGGCCTCGACATCATCCACGCGCACTACGCGATCCCGCACGCCACGGCGGCGTACCTCGCGAGGCAGATCCTCGAGAGCACGGGCGGCCCGACGCCGAAGGTGGTCACGACGCTCCACGGGACCGACATCACCATCGTGGGGAGCGATCCGTCGTACGCCGAGACGATCGGCTTCTCGATCGATCGGTCGGACGGGGTCACCGCGGTGTCGGAGAGCCTCAAGGCCGACACGTACCGGGGCTTGCCGATCACGCGCGACATCCGGGTCATCCCGAACTTCCTCGACTGCCGCATCCATCACCGCGTGCCGGCCAACGGGCTGCGCGATCGGTTTGCCGGGCACGGCCGATCGGTCGTCATCCACGTCTCGAACTTCCGCCCCGTCAAGCGGATCGACGCCGTGATCGACGTGTTCGCGCGGATCCGGGCCCGCCGGCCCAGCGTGCTGCTGCTGGTGGGCGAGGGGCCCGATCTCCCGCTCGCCCGGGAGCTGGCGCAGCAGCGCGGCATCGAGGAGGATGTGCTGGCCCTGGGAGGCCAGGAGGACGTCCGCCAGTTCCTCTCGATTGCCGACCTGTTCCTGCTGCCGTCGGCTACCGAGAGCTTCGGCCTCGCGGCGCTCGAGGCGATGGCGTGCGACGTGCCGGTGGTGGCGTCGCGCGTCGGCGGGCTGCCCGAGGTCATCGAGCACGGCGTGAGCGGGTACCTGCACCCGCCCGAGGAGGTGGGGGCGATGGCCGAAAGCGGGCTGGCAATCCTCACCGACCCCGGCCTGCACGCGCGCGTCGCGGCCGCGGCCCGGCGGGTCGTCCACGACCGCTTCTGCGCCGAGAAGATCGTGCCGCGCTACGAGCGCTTCTACGAGGAGGTGCTGGCGGGGTGACGCCCCGCCAGGCACGTCAGCATGGGGGCGCCATGACCTCCCTCGAACGCCTGCAGAACGTCCTCGGCGCGCGCCCCGTGGACCGTGTTCCGAACTTCGACATCTTCATGACGAGGGCGGCGCACCACATCGGCGCCCCGCTGTCCCGGTACTACCTCGATCACCGGGTCCTCGCCGCCGCCAACCTCGCCGTTCTCGACGACTTCGGCCTCGACATCGTGCAGGCGATCTCCGATCCGTACCGCGAGGCTGCCGACACCGGCCTCGAGGTGACGTTCCCCGACGACGGCCTGCCGGTGAGCACGGCGCCGCTGATCGTCGAACACAGCGATCTCGCCCGCGTGCGGTTTCCGGTCGCCGGGTTCGGCCCGCGGATGACCGACCGGCTCGAGGCGATCCGCGTGATGCGAGCCGAGGTCGGTGACGAGGTGCCGGTGATGGGATGGGTCGAGGGCGCGCTTGCCGAGGCGGCCGACCTGCGCGGCATGAGCCAGGTGATGCTCGACCTCGTGATGTCGCCGGGCTGGCTCGAGGAGCTGCTGGAACGGTGCGTGGAGGTCGGGGTTGCCTTCGCCGAGGCACAGGTCGAGGCCGGCGCCCACATCGTCGGCCTGGGCGACGCCGTTGCCTCGCAGATCTCCCCGGCGATGTACCGCGAGTTCGCGCTGCCCTACGAGCGCCGTGTCTTCGAGGCGATCAAGGCGAAAGGGGGCATCGGCCGCCTGCACATCTGCGGGAACACGACGCACTTGCTCGGCGACATGGCCGGCAGCGGCGCCGCGATCGTGGACGTCGACTGGATGGTGGATCTCGGGCGCGCGGTGGACACGATGCGCGACGTGGTCGTGTGCGGGAACGTAGACCCCGTGGCGGTGTTCCTGCAGGGGACGCCCGCCCAGGTGCGCGAGGCGGTGCGGGCGAACGCGGCGGCGGTGGGCGGCGCGCGCTGGGTCTCGGCCGCCGGCTGCGAGATCCCCGACGAGACGCCGGCGGAGAACCTGCTGGCGCAGCGCGAGGCGCTGGCGTGACGCTCTTCACCATCGGCCACTCGACGCGGCCGATCGACGAGTTCCTCGGGCTGCTTCGGGGACATGGCGTGCGGCGGCTCGTGGACGTCCGGACCGTGCCGCGATCCCGCCACAACCCGCAGTTCGAGGCCGGAGCCCTGGCGGCCGCGCTCGAGAAGGCCGGCATCGCCTACCTCCACCTTCCCGGTCTCGGCGGGCTTCGCCACCCGCGCCCCGACTCAATCAACACCGGCTGGCGCAATCGCAGCTTTCGCGGGTACGCCGACCACATGCAGTCGGCCGTCTTTGCCCAGAGCCTGCAGCGTTGCATCGACCTTGCCGTGGAAGGGCCCCTCGCGCTCATGTGCGCCGAAGCGGTCCCCTGGCGCTGTCACCGGTCGCTGATTGCCGATGCGCTGCTGGCAAGGGGGATTGAAGTCCGGGAGATCGTGAGCCCGACCTCTGCACGTCCTCACACCCTCACCCCGTTCGCGAAGGTAAGCGGGACGACCGTCACCTACCCGGGGGCCGTACCAAAAGCGTGAAGAACCTCACGCCCGGCCGGGGCCGTACCCCAGACGTGAATAACCTCACGTCTCTGGTACGGCCCCACGGCCCCGTCCTCGGCCCCACGGCCCCGTCCTCGGCCCCACGGCCCCGCCCTACCGGCGCTGCTTGCCCACGGTGTCGCGCCAGTTCCCGATCCAGGGCTCCGGGAACGTCCGGTTGAAGTCGATCTCGGCGACGGCGGCGCCGGCGGCCGTATCGTGTGGCACAGACGCCAGCACGTTTCCCTGCGGGTCCACGATCTCGCTGTCGTAGTCGTACCCCGCCGTCGCCAGCCAGACCCCGTTCTCGATCGCGCGCGCGCGGACGAGCGGCGTTCGCCCGCCCCAGATCGGCACGAGGATCAGCTCGGCGCCCGCGCGCGACAACTCGACGGCCGGCTCGGGGAACGAGGTGTCGTGGCAGATCATCAGGCCCACCCTGCCAAAGTCGGCCTGGAACACCGGGAAGGCGTAGCCCGGAGCCTCGCCGGCCGCGACTTCCTCCTGCGGCAGCTGCACCTTTCGATAGGTGCCGGCCACTCTCCCGCGGCGGTCAATCAGCACGCCTGTGTTGAAGATGTCAGGCCCGGAGCGCTCGAGCAGGCTGAACGCGACATAGGTGACGACGAAGGCGCTGAGCACCGGGATCAGCTGCCGCACCGCGGCGTTCCTGCGGGTCAGCAGCTCCAACAGTCCCACGAACAGCCCGAAAACGGTGGCGGCGACCAGCGACACCACGGTCGGTTGCAGGATCAATCCGTATGCGGCGCTTTGCAATCCGTAGCCGATGACGCCGACCCAACCGGGAAAGCGGCGGGGCAGCGCGTGCATGCGGTCCAGCTCGGCCAGTCCCTGGACCGGGTC
>DAOPQX010000008.1:0-26490 GCA_035348395.1 Vicinamibacterales bacterium
GGCGGTACGTCATGGAACTCGCCGGCCTCGAATCGAAGCTCGACGAGCGGACGCGCCTCCTCATCCTGTGCAGCCCCCACAACCCGGTGGGCCGGGTCTGGACCGCCGCCGAGCTGGAGGCGCTGGGCGAGGTCTGCGAGCGCCGCGACCTGCTGGTGCTGGCCGACGAGATCCACATGGACCTGGTGCTGCGCGGGCACCGGCACGTGCCGTTCGCTTCGCTCTCGGAGAAGCTGGCGGCCCGGACGATCACCTGCATCGCGCCGAGCAAGACGTTCAACGTCGCCGGCCTCGCCACCTCGCTGGTGGTCGCGAGCAACCCCAAGCTGCTTTCGCGCTACGAACGCCAGCTGCGCGCGTCGGGGCTCGGCATCGGCAGCCTGTTCGGCAACGTCGGGCTCGAAGCCGCATACAGGCACGGGGCCGAGTGGCTGGACGAGCTGCTGGAGTACCTCGAGGGGAACGTGAACCTGGTGGAGCGGTTCCTGGCGGAGAGGTTGCCGATGCTGCGCTTCGTCCGGCCCGAGGGCACCTACCTCGCCCTGATCGACTGCCGGGCCCTCGGGATGGACCAGCGCGCGCTCGACGACTTCTTCCTTCGGTCGGCGCGGGTGTATTTCGACAGCGGATCGATGTTCGGCCGGGAGACGGAGGGCTTCGAGCGAATCAACCTCGGCTGTCCGCGGGCGACGCTGCTCGAGGCCCTGGAGCGGATAGCGCGGGCGATCGAATCGCTCCAGGACCGGCCGGGGGATCCTGCGCCGGCTGCAGGGCGCGGATGAAGCCGGCGAAGAAGCGGCGGATGGGCTCAACCGGAAGGTGGCTGCGGTTCTGGGGCGTGGCTGCCGCGTATGGCGTGACGTTCCTGCTGCTGCGGCGGGCCGATCCCGGCATCGCGACGTCGCCCTGGTTCGTCGTCGCGGCGATGATCTGCTTCCTTGGCCTGATGAGCGTGGCGAAGGAGGTGGTGCGCATCCGGATGCCGCGCGCGCTCAGGGGCATCCGCGACTGGGAGGCGCGGGGCCGCGCCTACCGGGCGCTGGGCGTCGCGGCGTTCGGCGCGCTGCTGCGACGCACGCCCCTGCGGCTGCTGAACAGGGACGTGTACCTGGATCGCCGGACCAGGCACAGCGGAGAGCTGAGCGCGCAGCTCGAGGCCGCCGAGGCCTCGCACTTCTGGGCCGCGCTCCTGGTGATCCCCTACATGGTGCGGCTCGGTTTAGCGGGCACCTGGGGTGCGCTGTTCTGGGTGACCGTTGCGCAGGTGCTCGCGAACCTGTATCCGATCATGCACCTCCGGATGGCGCGCCACCGCCTCGAAAGGCTGTCGGCGAGGGCCGCGAGAACGCCCGTTAGTCGCCCGTGATTCGCCCCGTTTCCCCCTTCCTGATCTTCAGTTCGGAGATCGTCCCGCCGTGCCGCACGCGCACGGTGCCGTCGTGGTCGGCGCGGATGGCGGCCTCGGCGAGGGCCCCGTCCTTCCACGCGATGTCCACCGTGTAGCCGCCGCGGGCGCGCAGGCCGCGCACCGAGCCGGTCTTCCAGGCCGAGGGGAGCGCGGGCAGCAGGTGAATCTCGCCGCGGTGGCTCTGGAGCAGCATCTCGGCGATGCCGGCGGTGCCGCCGAAGTTGCCGTCGATCTGGAACGGCGGGTGGGCGTCGAAGAGGTTCGGGTACGTGCCGCCGCCGCCGCCGTACTGCGTGACGCCGGTCGGCTGCACGTAACGCAGGTGTGTGCGCAGCATGCGATAGGCGTGATCCCCGTCGAGCAGGCGCGCCCAGAGCGCAATCTTCCACGCCTTGCTCCAGCCGGTGCCGCCGTCGCCCCGCAGCTCGAGCGAGCGCTTCACGGCAGCCGCCAGCTCGGGCGTGTCGAAGGTGGTGATCTGGTTGTCGGGGAAGAGGCCGATCAGGTGCGAGACGTGGCGGTGCTGCGGGTCCTGGTCGTCCCAGTCCTGGTACCACTCCTGGAGGTTGCCGAGGCGCCCCACCTTGTAGGGGGGCAGGCGGTCGAGCGTCTTCCGCACGCGGTCGCGGAACGCCGGGTCGTCGCCGAGGATGGAACCGGCCTGTTCAACCTTCAGCAGCAGCCCTCGCGTCAGCGCGAGATCGGCGGTCGTCATCACCGACACTTCGCCGACGTAGCCGTCAGGCGTCTTGTACTGGTTCTCGGGCGAGGTGGACGGGGCCGTCACCAGGAAGCCGTCGGGCCCCTCGACGAGCCAGTCCATCAGGAACTCGGCCGCACCCTTCATGAGCGGGTAGCCGGTGGCGCGCAGCCAGTTGGTGTCGCGGTTGAAGGCGTAGTGCTCCCACAGGTGGAGGCTGAGCCACGCCCCGCCCATCGGCCAGTTCGCCCAGACCGGGCTGCCCTGGCCGAGGTCGCCGACGGGGTTGCTGAGGGCCCAGACGTCGCTGTTGTGGTGGGCGCACCAGCCGCCGCAGCCATAGAAGTGTCGCGCCGTGACCGCGCCCGTGGCAGCCAGGCCGGAGAGGAACCGCAGCAGCGGCTGGTGGCACTCGGCCAGGTTGGTGGTCTCGGCCGGCCAGTAGTTCATCTCCGTGTTGATGTTGATCGTGTAGTTGCTGCTCCACGGCGGGCGAACGTGCGGGTTCCAGATGCCCTGCAGGTTCAGCGGCGGGCCGCCGGGACGCGAGCCGGCAATCATCAGGTAGCGCCCGAACTGGAAGTACAGCGCCTCGAGACCGGGATCCGGAGCGCCGGCGGCGTACTGGCGCAGCCGTTCGTCAGTGGGCAGGGCCGACGCGACAGGCGAGGACGCCTGTCCCACTGCGACCGATGCCGGGGCAGGCGAGGACGCCCGTCCCACTGAGCCTCCCGCAGGCGACAGGTCGAGCGAGACGCGGCGGAACAGCGCGCGGTGGTCGGCAAGGTGCGCGTCGCGCAGGCTCTCGAACGAGCGGCCGCGGACAGCGTCCAGGCGGGCGGCCGTGGTGCGCGACGGGTCGGGGCCGAGCGAGGGTTCGCGGTCGAAGGCGACGAAGCTCGTCTCGACGGCCACGGCCAGCAGCGCCTCGCTCGCGCCGGTCACCACCAGCCGGCCCTCGCGGCGTTCAACCTTGCCATCGGTGCCGAGCACGCGAACCCGGGCGGCGAACCTCGTGCCCTTCGGGGCCGGAGACTCGTCGTACGCGATGGGGTCTTTCATGTTGCCGCGGTAGTTCGGCTCGGCGCGGACGGGTGCGCGCCCCGTCAGCAGGAGGTCGCCGTCCCCGGCGATGCGCGCCTCGTGACGCAGCTGGCTCGAGGCGCGCACGGCGAACTCGAGGGCGCCGGGCGACGAGGCGGTGAGACGCATCACCAGGATGCGATCGGGATGCGAGACGAAGTACTCGCGCTCGAAGGACGTCCCCGACACGGTGAACGACGTCCGGGCGGTGGCGGCGTCGAGATCGAGCTGGCGGCGGAATCCGGCAGCCCCGGCGATGCGCGCCTCGGGCGTCTCGATGTGAAGGTCGCCGAGCGGCGCGTACGACGCCGAGAACTTCCCCTGCAGCTTGCGGGTCAGCTGGTCGGCCAGCTTGTAGTCGCCCTTGAACAGCGCCTCGCGCACCTTCGGCAGCCAGGCCCTCGCATCGGGATTGACCTCGGGGTTGACGGGTCCGCCCGCCCACAACGTGGACTCGTTCAGCATCACCCGCTCGGTCGCAACGCCGCCGAACACCGACGCGCCAATCCGCCCGTTCCCGAGCGGCAGCGACTCTTCGAAGGCGACGGCAGGCTTGTCGTACCAGAGCCGCAGCCCGGGGTCGGGCGGCGCCGCCTGGCCCGCAAGGAGGAAGAGAAGGCTCGCCGCGGCAATCGTGCGCAGGATGAACATGGCAAGAGGATAGCCGAACTCTCTACGCTCGAGCGCCACTGGGAGCCGCAATCGGCCTCCTCGACTCGCCGGGGATGTCTGGTCGTGCGGCGGATGGCTACGTCACGTCCGTGGCGCCTGCGGCCAGCGGGTCCTGTCGCCGGTCACCCCCGTCGCGTCCTCGCGCGAAAAACACTCCAACGGGGGACGCGCTCCGGGCGCGCCGGGGGTCCCCCGACCGGCGCCACCCGCTGGTCGAGGCCCGGACAGGACCCGCCCCGACGACCTTGCGAGTCACTGCGGCGGGCGCAGGGGAAATGGGCTTCGGTGTATGCTCCTGTTGCCGACATGGACCACGAAGCTCTCTACCAGGCGCGCCTCGCCCGCTACGTCACCGCGATGCGCAACGAAGTGCCCGACCGCGTCCCCATCCGCCCGTTCGTGGCCGAGTTCACCGCCCGCTACGCGGGCATGACGTGCCAGGACGTGGCACACGACTACCGGAAGGCCTTCGAGGCCGCCGCGCGCTGCGCGCGCGACTTCGACTGGGACGCGGTGGTCGCGAACATGGTGTACGTCTGGACCGGCCTCACCCAGGCGGCGGGGCTGCGCTACTACGGGATCCCGGGGATCGAGGTGCCGCTCGCGGTCGGCTTCAGCTACCTCGAGCCGAGGCCCGACCAGGCCTTCATGCGCGCCGACGAGTACGACGCGCTCATCGCCGACCCGACCGCGTTCCTCTTCAACACCTGGCTGCCGCGAATCTCGGCCGACGTGGCCGCCCCCGGCACGCCCGCCAGCTACCGCGGCACCCTCGCCCTGGTGAAGAGCGCGATGGCGATGACGCAGTACTTCCAGGCCTTCGGCCCGCAGCTCGAGCGGCTGCGCCTCGAGTGCGGCATGCCCTCGGCGATCGCCGGCATCTTCAAGGCGCCCTTCGACATCCTCGCCGACAAGCTGCGCGGCTACCTTGGCCTGGTGGACGACATGGCGAGGCAGCCGGCGAAGGTGCTCGCGGCCTGCGAGGCGCTCGCGCCCCACCTGTGCCGGGTCGGCCTCGCCACCGCCGACCCCGCGCGCCTCGTGCCGATCGGCTTCTGGATGCACCGCGGCTGCGTGCCGTTCTTCTCGCCGAAGCAGTTCGCCTCGCACAACTGGCCGACGCTGCGGCCGATCATCGAGGAGTTCTGGAAGCAGGGCCACCAGACGCTCTTCTACGCCGAGGGCAAGTGGGCTGCACACCTCGAGGCGTTCCGCGAACTGCCCGCCCGCAGCATCGTCTTCCACTGCGACCGTGACGATGTGTTCGAGGTGAAGCGGAAGATCGGCGACCGGTTCGCGATCAGCGGCGGCGTGCCGAACACCCTTCTCAGCTTCGGCAAGCCGGGCGAGGTCCGCGACTTCGTCCGGCGCGTGATCGCGGAGGCGGGGGAGGGGGGCGGCTACATCCTCGACGCCGGCGCCATCATGCAGAACGACACGAGCGTCGAGAACCTGCGGGTGCTGACCGACACCGCCCGCGAGTTCGGGGTTTACCGCGGCGCACCCGAGCCCACCGCCACGCCGCCGTGCGACCTTCCCGCCTCGGTCGCCGACCGCGAGGCCGTGCGCGGGCTGGCGGGCTGGCCCAAGCCGCGCGTCGGTCCCGGCGTCTGCATCCCGTGGGAGGAGAAGCTGAAAGAACTGCCCCCGATCACCGGGGACGCCGACCTCGTGCGCCGGGTGTGGGAGGAAGTGGACGTGCTCGGGAACGACTACATCTGGCAGCTGTTACTGAGTTTTTGAGTACCCGCGAGATCGTGCAGGTGGTGCAGGAAGTGCAGAAGGTGCCGCGGGTGCTGGTGCTGGTGGTGCAGGGGGTGCTGGTGCTGGTGGTGCAGGGGGTGCTAGTGCTGGTGGTGCCAAAGGTGCGGGTGCCGGGGGTGCAGGCGCAGCACTCTCGGCACCGGCACTTCCGGCACCATCAGCACTAGCACCCCCTGCACTATCTGCACCTCCTGCACCCCCTGCACGATCTGATCCCACGCTCACTCAATCTCGTCTTCCTCTTCTTCTTCCCATTTCCGTCGCTTGCGGCGCCACGCGACCCTGGCGATGGCCGCGAGCGCCAGCAGCGTGATCAGCGTCCAGAGCGCCGTCGCCGACGTCAGCCAGGGCAGCCACGCGGCCCAGAAGCGGCGCCGGCGCCAGAACGCGCGGCTCGCCTCGTCTACGCTCATACCGGTCGAGGTTTCGAACGCCGCGTCGAAGGAAAGGCCGCCCCGCATGGCCGACAGCACCTGCGCCGGCAGGTTGGAGCCGTGCGTCCGGAGCAGGTCCTCGACGAGCAGGCCGCTCAGGCGGTAAGCGCGCCGCACGGTGGCGACGTCTCCTTCGAACAGCCCATCGAGCGAGGAGGCCGCGATTCTGCCGCCGAAGGCGACGTCGATCGCGAACTGCGCCCGGTCGCCGAGCGTCCAGGCACGCTCGGCCGCGAGCGCGACCCCCTCGTGGAACCACCTCGGGACAAGTCGTCCTCCCGCGGCGCGGGCGATCAGGACGTGCGCGATCTCGTGCTGCAGCAGCTGGTCGACCGAGTCGTAGGGGTAGGACGGCGTGCGGGCCGGGAACAGCACGACCGCGCGGCCTCCGGTGGCGAAGCCGGCGATCCATTGCGGCGTGTCTCGCGCGAGCGGGGCATCCTCGGGCACGAGGACGACGGGGATTGGCGGGCCGGCCTCTTCGAGCCCCACCAGCCGCATGACGGCCAGCAGGCGGCCGGTGTCGAACCGGGCAAGCCGCTCGACCTGAGGCGCGAGCGCCTCCGGAGCGCGCCATTCGAGCTGCGGCAGCCCCGGCCCCTGCGAGGCCGCGAGGCAGGGGCTGGCCGCTGCCAGCCAGGCTGCCACGACCGGTGCAGCCAGCGAAAGGCGCATCAACTGATGGTACACGCCGCCGGTCGAGAGGGGACGAAGGTACGCCTGCTTGCCCGCCGTAGCCGCCGGCCGGTTTCAAGCCGGCGCGATGGCGGGAGCCTTGAGACTGCCCTTCTCCCTGTGCCATAGTCCGCGCGTGGTGGAGCCCATCATCAGCCCGTGGCTGATCCTTGCCGCCGGTGTGGCGACGATCGTCGGCCTGATCATCGTCGTCAAGGCGAACGCCTTCCTGGCCCTGCTCGCCGCCGCGCTGGTGGTGAGCGTCCTCGCACCCGGGGAGGCGGGCGACAAGGCCGCGCGGGTTGCCACCGCGTTCGGCACCGCCGCCGGCAGCATCGGCATCGTGATCGCGCTCGCGTCGATGGTGGGCCGGTCGATGACCGAGAGCGGCGCGGCCGATCGGATCGTGTCGGCCTTCCTGCGCGCCTTCGGCGAGCGGCGGGGCGACGTGGCGCTGGTGGGCAGCGGCTACGCCCTCAGCATCCCGATCTTCTTCGACACGGTCTTCTACCTGCTGGTGCCGCTCGCCCGCTCGATGACCCGGCGCACCGGGCGCCACTACGTGCGCAACCTGCTGGCCATCGCCGCTGGCGCCTGCGCGACCCACACCATGGTGCCGCCGACGCCGGGCCCGCTGGCGGTGGCGGCGAACCTCGGCGTGGACCTCGGCCTGCTGATGCTCGTGGGGATCCTGGTGGCCGGGCCCGCCTCGGCCGTCGGGCTGCTGGTGGCAACCTGGCGCGACCGGGCCCTGCGGATCGAGTACCGCCCGATGCCGGGCGTCGATGAGGAGGCCTCGGCAATCGCCGACGGCCAGCTTCCCCCGCTCGGGCTGTCGCTCGTCCCGATCCTCCTCCCGGTGCTCCTCATCGGGGGGCACAGTATCCTCTCCACGGCAGCATCGCGCGGCGTCGCGGTTCCGCCGGCGCTGGCGAGCGCGGCGGCCCTTGCCGGCAATGCGAACTTCGCGCTGCTCGTCGCCGCCGTGGCGGCGCTCGCGCTCGTGCAGTTCACGCGGCGCCCGACGCGCGAGCGCCTGGCCTCGATGGTCGAAGAGTCGTTGATGAGCGCGGGCATCATCATCCTCATCACCGCGGCCGGCGGGGCATTCGGCGCGATGCTGCGCGCGGCCAACGTCGGGGCGGGCGTCGAGACGCTCTTCCGGCCCGGTGCGGCCGGAGCGAGCGGTGTGGCCGTGCTGCTGCTCGCCGCGCTCATGTCGTCGGTCTTCAAGGTGGCGCAGGGGTCGAGCACCGTCGCCATGCTCACCACCTCCGCACTCTTCGGCGCGATGCTGCCGGGCGGCGGGCTCGCGGTTCACCCTGTCTACCTGGCGCTCGCGATATCCGGCGGATCGCTGGTCGGCACGTGGATGAACGACAGCGGCTTCTGGATCTTTGCCAAGATGGGCAACCTGACCGAGGCCGAGACGCTCGGCAGCTGGACCATCCTTTCCGCCTCGGTCGGCTTGACCGGCATCGTGCTGACGTGCGTGCTGGCCTGGCTGTTCCCGATGGCGCCGGTCCCGGTGACGCCATGAGCCAGCGCTACTTCGACGCTTCAGGGCCGGCGATCTACGACCTGCGGACTAGCGGAGGGGGGCCGCCCGGCGCGCTGCCTATCACGCCCGACGCGCTGCTCGCCCAGCCGAGCGGGAACCTGTTCGGGTGGACGCAGAACGTCGGCATGGGGTGGGAGCCGGGGGACTTCGGCCGCAAGGAGTTCCTGATCCTCAGCACGCTCGGCGGCCTCCGCGCCCCCGATGGCAGCCCGGTCGCTCTCGGCTATCACACCGGGCACTGGGAGGTGGGGCTGCTGGTGGAAGCGGCGGCGCGCGAGGTGAAGCAGCTCGGCGGCGTGCCGTTCGCCGGCTTCTGCACCGACCCGTGCGACGGGCGGACGCAGGGCACGCCGGGGATGTTCGACAGCCTGCCGTACCGCAACGACGCGGCGACGGTGCTCCGCAGGCTCATCCGGTCGCTGCCGCAGCGGCGGGGAGTGGTGGGCGTCGCCAGCTGCGACAAGGGGCACCCGGCGATGATGATGGCGCTGGCCGGCTGCCGCGACCTGCCGGGCGTGCTGGTGCCCGGCGGCGTGACGCTGCCCGCGCGGGGCGCGGAGGACGCGGGCACCGTGCAAACGCTTGGTGCGCGCTACGCCCACGGTCTCGTGTCGCTCGAGCAGGCGGCCGAGCTGTCGTGCCGCGCGTGCGGCTCGCCCGGGGGCGGCTGCCAGTTCCTCGGGACGGCCGCCACGTCGCAGGTGGTGGGCGAGGCGCTCGGCCTGTCGGTGCCGCACTCGGCGCTGGCGCCATCGGGCTCAGAGGTGTGGGCCGAGGGGGCGCGGCAATCGGTGCGCGCGCTGCTCGACCTCGAGGCCCGGGGCCTTGCCCTCCGCGACATCCTGACCGACCGCTCGATCCGCAACGCGATGGTCGTGCACGCCGCCTTCGGCGGCTCGACCAACCTGCTGCTTCACCTGCCGGCCGTTGCGCACGCCGCGGGCCTGCGCCGGCCGACCGTGGAAGACTGGGCGCGCGTGAACCGCGAGGTGCCGCGCCTGGTCAGCGTGATTCCGAACGGTCCCGTGCTCCACCCGACCGTGCGCGTCTTTCTCGCCGGCGGGGTTCCAGAGGTGATGCGGCACCTGCGTCTCCTGGGCCTGCTCGACCTCGACTGCCTGACGGCGCTCGGCCGGCCTCTCGGCGACGTGCTCGACGAGTGGGAAGTGTGCGAGCGCCGCGCCCGCTTCCGCCAGGTGCTGCGCGACCAGGACGGCGTGGACCCGAACACCGTGATCATGGACCCCGACGCCGCGCACGCCGCGGGTCTCACGAGCACCGTGTCGTTCCCGCGCGGCAACGTGGCGCCCGGCGGATCGGTGGTGAAGAGCACCGCGATCGACCCGCGCGTGGTCGGCCCCGACGGCGTGTACCGCAAGCGCGGGCCGGCGCGGGTGTTCGGGCGCGAGGCCGACGCCATCGCGGCGATCAAGTCGCGGGAGGCGGATGCGGTGCGGCCGGGCGACGTGGTGGTGCTCGCCGGGTGCGGGCCGCGCGGCACGGGGATGGAGGAGATCTACCAGGTGACCTCGGCGCTCAGGCACCTGCCGTGGGGCCACGAGGTGGCGGTGGTCACCGACGCGCGCTTCTCGGGGCTCTCCACCGGCGCGTGCATCGGCCACGTCTCACCCGAGGCGCTGGCAGGCGGCCCGCTGGGCCGGCTGCGCGACGGCGACCTGGTGGAGATCGTCATCGATCGCGTCTCGCTCGAGGGGAGTGTCAATCTGGTCGGAGCGGGCGGCGAGGTGCGCGGGGCGGAATGGGGCTCGCGCGAGCTCGCGACGCGGCCGGCCAACCCGGCCGTCGGGCCGCACCCGCAGCTGCCCGACGACACGCGCCTGTGGGCGGCGCTCCAGGAAGCAGGCGGCGGCACGTGGGGCGGCTGCGTCTACGACGCCGACGCGATCGTCGCGGCGCTGGAGAAGAAGAAGCGGACAGGGGACAGCTGACAAGGAACAGCTGACAGCGTCGTGCTGGTGGTGCAGGTGGTGCCGAAGGTGCTGGAGGTGCTGGTGCCGAAGCCGGCCGGCCGAGGAGCTTCGATGATTCTCTACCGAACCACCGAGGGAGCGTTCGTCGAGCACGAGGGGCGGTTCGCGCGCCTGGACGAGGAGTGGGACGCGATCTTCAACCGCCGCGACCTGGCTGCCTACCTGAGGAAGGCCGCCGCGGCCGGCGGCGCGACGCGCCTGCCTCGCGGCGCCGCGATCCTCCCGCCGATCGAGTCGCAGGAGGTGTGGGCGGCCGGGGTCACCTACGAGCGCAGCCGCACCGCGCGCATGTCCGAGTCGAAGGGGGCGGGCGGCGGCAGCTTCTACGACCGCGTCTACCGCGCCCATCGCCCCGAGCTGTTCTTCAAGGCCACCCCGCACCGCGTGGCCGGACAGGGCGGCGTCATGCGCCTCAGGAGCGACTCGGCCTGGATCGTCCCCGAGCCCGAGCTCACGCTCGCGATCGACAGCCGCGGCCGCATCATCGGGTACACGGTGGGCAACGATCTCAGCTGCCGTGACCTGGAGGGGGAGAACCCGCTCTACCTGCCGCAGGCGAAGACCTTCAGCGGCTGCGCCGCGCTCGGGCCCGGCATCCTTGTCTCCGGCCGCCCGCTGCCGAGGGCGACCACCATCACGCTGACGATTCAGCGCCGGGGCCGGATGGTGTTCAGGGGCGCGACCGAGCTTGCGCGCATGCGGAAGCCGCTGGCGCGGCTGGTGGCGTACCTGTTCCGGGACAACGCCTTTCCACTGGGCTGCTTCCTGATGACCGGCACCGGGATCGTCCCCCCGGACGGGTTTTCACTGCGCCGCGGCGACACCGTGCGCATCACCATCCCGCCAATCGGCACGCTGGTGAATCGGATGGGCTGATGAAGCCGCCGACAGTGGTGGGCCGAAGTGCGCTAACGGAGCCTGCGAGGATTTCGATGACTCTCCACGGATGCCAGATCATCGCGGGCCGGGCGGTCGCCGCCGGGCCCGATACCTTCCTGGGTCGCAATCCCGCAACTGGCGAGGCGACCACTCCCCCGGTTCACGAGGCTACCAGCGTGGAGGTGGACCAGGCGCTGGAGGCGGCCGACGCCGCCTTCGACGACTACCGCCGCCTCGGCGCCGAGCGCATCGCCTCCTTCCTCGAGGCCGTCGCCAGCGAGTGGATGGCGCTCGGAGACGACTTGCTGGCGCAGGCCCACGCCGAGACCGCGCTGCCCGCGGCGCGGCTCACGGGAGAGCGCGCTCGCATGGTCAACCAGGCGCGGCTCTTCGCCGCGCTCGCGCGCGAGGGGTCGTGGGTGGACGCGCGGATCGACCACGGCGACCCGAGCCGCCAGCCGGTGCCGAAGCCCGACGTCCGCCGGATGCTCGAGCCGATCGGCCCGGTGGCCGTGTTCGGTGCGAGCAACTTTCCCTTTGCCATCTCGGTCGGCGGGGGCGACACCGTCTCGGCGCTCGCGGCCGGCTGCCCGGTGGTCGCCAAGGCGCACCCCGGCCACCCCGGCACCTCCGAGCTGCTCGGCCGCGCCATCGTCTCGGCGGCGGAGAAGAGCGGTGTTCCCGCCGGGGTCTTCGGCATGGTCCAGGGAAGGGGACACGAGGTGGGCCTCGCGCTGGTGCGGCACCCGCTCACGCGCGTGGTGGCGTTCACCGGCTCGCAGGCGGGCGGGCGCGCGCTTTTCGACGCCGCGGCGGCGCGGCCCGATCCGATCCCCGTGTGCGCCGAGATGGGCAGCACGAACCCGGTGTTCGTCCTGCCTGGCGCAATGGCCGAGCGGGGCGCGGAGATCGCCGAAGGCTACGTGCAGTCGGTGACCCTCGGCACCGGCCAGTTCTGCACCAACCCCGGCGTGCTGCTGGCGGTGGAAGGGCCCGCGCTCGTCGCGTTCCTCGACCGCGTGGCGGCGGCCGCTGCGGCGGTCGCGCCCTCCACGATGCTCAACGAGGGCATCTGCCGCGCCTTCCACGGCGGGCTCGACAGAGTGCGCCAGACGCATGGCGTGCGCGTCCTCCGGGAGTCGCACGCGAGAGCGGATCGGGCGCGGGCGGAAGCGGGGTGCGCGATCTTCACGGCCAGCCTCTCCACGCTCGAGGCGCGGCCCGAGCTGTGGGACGAGGTGTTCGGGCCGTCCTCCATCGTGATCGTGTGCCCCGGGGCCGATGACCTGGAACGCGCGGCCAGGCGCCTTCACGGCCACCTCACCGCCAGCATCCACGCGACCGCGGCCGAACTGGAGTCGAACCGGCAGCTCGTTGCCGCCCTCGAGCGGCACGTCGGCCGCATCGTCTTCAACGGTTTCCCGACCGGCATCGAGGTGTGCGCGGCGATGCACCACGGCGGCCCGTGGCCTGCAACGACCGACGTGCGCTACACGTCGATCGGCACCGCGTCGATCGAGCGGTTCGTCCGCCCGGTGTGCTACCAGGGCTTCCCGCAGCCGGCGCTCCCGGCCGAGCTGCAGGATGTCAACACGCGCGGCATCTGGCGGCTGGTGGACGGGGTGCGCTGTCGGTGACCGGGAGACCTTCCGACCTCGCGACTGGGGCCGCTATACTCGATCAGATCCCATGCCCCTGGCCCCTGCGTCCCGGCTCGGCCCCTACGAGGTCGTCGACCTTCTCGGCGCTGGCGCGTTCGGCGAGGTCTACAGCGCCCGCGACACCCGGCTCGGCCGTCATGTCGCCGTCAAGATGCTCTCCGCCGCCCGCGCGGGCGATCCGCAACAGCTCGAGCGTCTCAAGCAGGAGGCGCTGACCGCCGGCTCGCTCAGCCACCCCAACGTCGTCTCGGTTTACGACGTCGGCACCGAGGGCGAGTCGTTCTTCATCGTGTCTGAACTGGTCGAGGGCCGGACGCTGCGCCACCACCTGGTGCAGGGGCCGCTCCCGCCCGGGCTGGCGCTCGACTATGCGGCCCAGGCGGCGCGCGGCCTGGCCGCGGCGCACGAAAAGGGCATCGTTCACCGCGACCTCAAGCCCGAGAACCTGATGGTCACGCCCGACGGGCGCGTGAAGATCCTGGACTTCGGCATCGCGAAGGTCGACTCCACCGGGGCCCGGCTCGACGAGGCCGGCCTGCTGCCGACGACGGTCGAGGAGACGCTGCCGGGGACGGTGCTGGGAACGGCCGCCTACATGTCGCCCGAGCAGGTGCGGGGCGAGTCGGTGGACGGCCGGTCAGACCTCTTCAGCCTCGGCGCGATCCTGTTCGAGATGCTGACGGGCCGGCGCGCCTTCGACGGCGCAACAGCTGCCGAGACGATCGCCTCGATCCTGCGCGACACGCCGGTCCTGCCGTCGTCCGTTCCGCCGGCCGCGGCCGCGATCGTGAGGCGCTGCCTCGAGAAGCAGCCCGGACGCCGGCACGAGTCGGCCCGGCAGCTGGCCGAGGCGCTCGACGCCGTCCTCGGCCGATCGTCGCCCGGCGTCGCGGCTGCCCGCCTGGTGCCGGTGGCGGTGCCCGAGGAACCGCCCCGCGTTGCCGTGCTGCCGTTCACCAACCTGGGGCGCGAGCCCGAGCAGGAGTACTTCAGCGACGGGCTGACCGAGCAGATCATCCACGAGCTGACCCGGATTCGCGGCGTGCGGATCGTCGCCTGGCAGTCGTCCGCCAAGATGAAGGGGCACGAGGAGAACATCCACGAGGCGGCCCGGCAGCTGGGTGTCGAGCTGCTCCTGGTCGGGAGCGTCCGGCAGGCGCGCGATCGTGTCCGCATCGCGGCGCGGCTGGTGGAGGTCACGACGGGCTACTACCGGTGGTCCGAGACCTACGACCGGCAGATCCTCGACCTGTTCGCGGTGCAGGAAGAGATTGCCCGGGCCATCGCGGGCACCTTCGAGCGCACCCTGGGCGGGAGCGCCGTCCGGCGCGAGCGGCGCGCGCCGGCCAGCCTCGAGGCCTACGACCTCTACCTGCGCGGGCGCTTCGTCGGCAGCCAGCGCACCAAGGCCGGGCTCATCGGCGCGGTCGAGTGCTTCGAGCAGGCGATCGCGCTCGACGAGGAATTCGCGCTCGCGCACGCGGGGCTGGCTGACGCGCTCTGCCTGCTTAGCGACTACGGCCTCACGGCGCCCGAGGACGCGATGCCGCGGGCGAGGGCGGCGGCACTGCGCGCGCTCGATCTCGACCCCGGTTCGGGCGAGGCGCACGCCTCGTTCGCGTTGATCCACTCGATTTACGACTGGGAGTGGGAGGAAGCCGAGGCGTTCTACCGCCGGTCGATCGAGCTGAACCCGGGCTACGCCACCGCCCACCACTGGTTCGCGCTCGACTTCCTTGCCAACGTCGGCCGGCTCGACGAGGCCCAGGAGGAGCTGGACCTGGCAAGGCAGCTCGACCCCCTCTCCGCGATCATCCAGGAGGGGAAGCCGTACCTGCTGATGATGCAGCGGCGGTACGACGAGGCGCTGGCCGGCTTCAAGGCCCTGGCGGATCTTCAGCCCGGGTTCTACAAGGCCTACACGACGATGGGGCGAACCTACTCGCTGATGGGCCGCTACGAAGAGGCGATCGCGATGCTGGAGCGGGGCCGCGAGCTGTCCGGCGGCGAGGTGCCCAACATCCTCGGCGCGCTGGGGCAGTCGTTCGGGCTGGCGGGCCGGCCCGACCGGGCCCGCGAGCTGCTCGACCAGCTGGCGGCGCTGTCGCGCGAGAAGTACGTCCCGGCCACCTGCTTCGCGCTGATCCACGCCGGCCTCGGCGAGCACGACGCCGCGGTGGACTGGCTCGAGCGGGGCGCCGAGCGCCGCGACCTGCCGCTCTCGTCCATCAAGACCCACCCGGCCTACGACAGCCTTCGCGAGCACCCTCGCTTCCAGGCGCTGCTCGCACGCCTGCGGTTTCCCGGGTAGGACTGCTGTCACCGCAGCTGCTGCCGCCACGCCCGCGCCCGCTGGAACACTTCTGCGAGGCGGTCGCCGTGCGGGAGGTCGTCGCGCAGCGCCTCGAGTTCGTCGATCAGGCGGCGCAGGGCAAGCGAGAGGCAGTCGGCGTTGGCCGCGCAGACGTCGCGCCAGACGCCGGCGGGGCTCGAGGCGAGACGCGTGGTGTCGGCGAGGCCCTTGCCGGCCAGGGCGAGCCCTTCCTCTCCCGCCAGTTCGCCCGCCACCTCCATCAGCGCCGAGGCCACGATCTGCGGCAGGTGGCTCACGGCCGCCATGAGCCGGTCGTGCTCCGTCGCTTCCAGCGTTCTGGGCACCGCCCCGAGGGCGCCCACGAATTGCTCGACGCGTGAAACGACGGGCGGCGGCGTGTCGGGACCCGGCGTGAGCAGCCAGGGGCGGCCGTCGAACAGGCTGGCGGAGGCGTGGGCCAGTCCTCCCTCGGCGGCGCCGGCAAGCGGGTGCCCGCCGACGAACTGGCGCTCCGCGCCGGCCCACCGCGCCGCGGCAAGGATGTCGCGCTTGGTGCTGCCGGCGTCGGTGAGCAGCGCGTCTTCGCGCGCGCGGCGCGCCAGCGCGGGCAACAGCGCCGCGTTGGCGCCGACGGGCGCCGCCAGCACGATCAGGTCCACATCGTCGAGCGATGCGAGCTTCGTCGAGGCGCGGTCCACGACGCCCCGAGCGAGCGCATCGCGCACCACCTCCTCGTCGAGATCCATCCCGGCCACCACGGCTCCGGGCCACGCGCGCCGCACCGCCAGCGCCACCGAGCCCCCGATCAGCCCGAGCCCGGCGATGCCGACGCGGCTAAATCCGGCTTCGTCGCCGCTCATCGCTCCGAGCCCTCCGCCAGGCCTGAGCCTTGAGCCTTTAGCTCTGAGCCCTCCGTCGGCCCTGAGCCTTGAGCCTTGAGCCCTGAGCCCGTCTTCACGCACACCCGGCGTCCGATTGCCGGGCCGATGATCCTCAGCTCGCCCATGAGGTCGTCGAACTGCGCCGGGTAGAGCGACTGCGCGCCGTCGCTGAGCGCCTGGTCGGGATTGCAGTGGACCTCGACGAGCAGGCCGTCGGCGCCGGCGGCGACGGCGGCGCGTGCCATCGGCACCACCTTGTCGCGCCGCCCCGTGCCGTGGCTTGGATCGACCACGACGGGGAGGTGGCTGACCTTCTTGACTACCGGGATGGCCGAGAGGTCGAGCGTATTCCGGGTGGCGTTCTCGAAGGTCCGGATGCCGCGCTCGCAGAGGATCACGTCGCGGTTGCCGCCGGCGAGGACGTACTCGGCCGAGAGCAGCCACTCCTCGATGGTGGCCGAGATGCCGCGCTTGAGCAGGACCGGCTTGCGCACCAGGCCCAGCTCGCGCAGCAGCGTGAAGTTCTGCATGTTGCGGGCGCCCACCTGGAGGATGTCGGCGTAGCGCGAGACCACCTCGATCTGGGCGACGTCCATCACCTCGGAGACCAGCGGCAGGCCATGCCGGTCGGCGGCGCGGCGCAGCATCTGCAGGCCTTCCTCGCCCAGCCCCTGGAAGGCGTAGGGCGAGCTGCGCGGTTTGAAGGCGCCGCCCCGGAGCAGCTTCGCCCCGGCGCGCTTGACGGCCGCGGCGGTCGCCTCGACCTGCTCCTCGGTTTCGGCCGCGCACGGCCCGGCCGCCACGATCACCTCGTCGCCGCCGATGCGCACGTCGCCCACGGTCACCACCGTGTCGTCGGGCGTGAACGCCCGGCTGGCGAGCTTGTACGGCTGCGAGACGCGGAGCACCTCGTGCACGCCGTCGAGGATCTCGACGCTGGCCGGGTCGATCGCTCCCGTGTTGCCGACGACCCCGATCACGGTGCGCGAGACGCCCGTGGACCGGTGCACGGCCAGGCGCATGCGCACGAGCGCGTCGATGACCCGGTCGATCTGTTCCTCGCTGGCTCCCTCTTGCATCACCACTACCACGATGCTCCTCCTTCCCGCTCCGCCGATTCCTCGAACGCCGCCTCGAGGCGCCGCGCCTCGTCGATGATCCGCTCGAACAACCTCGCAATCGCTTCCTCGCCGAGCGGCCCGCCCAGCCTCGCGGTGACGGCCCGCGAGTGGCGGATCACCGCCTGTTCCCGGTCGCCCTGGAAGATCGGCAGCGCGTCGCGCCGCTTCAGCCGCCCGATTTCGATCGCGCACGCGGCGCGCGCGTTCAGCAGCGACACGAGCTGGTCGTCGATCGCGTCGATCCGGGCCCGCAAGTCCTCGATGGTCACCCTGCCCTCGCACCAAAAGAAAAAGCCCCTTCAACCGGTTGGCTGAAGAGGCTTGGTTGGTGGTTCTCGAAAACGGTTTTCGACCCGCGCCCCTTCAGTGGGTGGTAAACCACCCCCAATAGGTAAACGCGTAGCCGAAGGCCTGGAGGCAGACCGCGTCCGGGCGCGCCGCGGGCCCGGCGGGCGCGAGTGCCACGCGGGCGACGGCGGAGCGAGCGGGACGAGTCCTTGTGCTCACGGGACAGCCGAACGGTAACCGAGACACGGGTGGAAGGTCAAGCCCGGCCGCCTACCGCCCCTTCTTCACCGCCATCCTGACGATGGTCTTCAGGCGCTCGGGGGCGACGCGGCGCGGGTCGTTGAGGTAGATCTCGTGGGCGGGCCCCACCACCTGCAGCCCGCGCGCGGCGGTCTCGTCTGCCAGGCGCTGGTAGGCCGTCCCCACCTGGTCGTACGGGCCGACGTGCAGCAGTTGGAGCGCCTTCCCCTCGGCCCAGGTGATGCGCTTCACCGCGTCGGTGGCCGGCCCCTTCTTCGCGGCAATCGCCTTCCGCACCTCGCGCAGAGTGGGGGCCTTCACGCATGGCGGGACGCGCACCATCACGCGCCAGTGCCACTCGCGCCGCCCCTTCTCGCACGGGTTGTCCAGGTACACGCACTCGAGGGCCGGGACGGTGAAGTCGACGCCGCCCGCCTTCTTCATCGTGAACCTGGTCGTGTAGGCGAGCGTGAAGAGCTGGTGCATCGCCTCCTGGAACGCCGCGTCGCCCGGCTCGCCGACGCCATCCACGGCCAGGAACGTGCCGCCCGGGACGCGGACCTCGGCGGGCGCGCGCCGGGCCCCGTACACCTCGGGGAGGCTCTTCTTGTAGTCGATCTTCGCCATGACGGGGGGCCGTGCCGAACCGGTGAGGGGTTTCACCATTTGGGGCCGTACCGAACCGGTGAGATTCTTCACTCTTTTGGTACGGCCCCTCGTGGTGAGGTTTTTCACACTTTCGGTACGGCCCCCGGTGGCGGGCCTGCGGGGATGGACCAGCTTCAGCTTGGGCATGGGCGGATTCTAAACCGGCCGCGAACCGTGACACTCTCTTTTTCTCTCCCTTTCGCGTCTGCGCGATAATCGCCAAAACCCATATGCGTCACCGCACCACCACCGTCCTCGCGCTTTTCGTAACTTTCCTGGTCGCCCCGCTCGCCGGCCAGCCGGCCCGGCTCGGGTACTACCGCTTCCCGGCCATCTGGCGCGACACGCTCGTCTTCACCGCCGAGGGCGACCTCTGGCGGGTGCCGCTCGCCGGCGGCGTCGCGCAGCGCCTCACTACCCACCCGGCCGCCGAGACCCGGCCGGCCATCTCGCCCGACGGCCGGACGGTCGCCTACTCGGCCTCCTACGAGGGGCCGACCGAGGTCTACACGCTGCCGCTCGAGGGCGGCGTCCCCGTGCGGCAGACCTACGACGGCGGCAACGCGCAGGTGGTGGGCTGGACGCCCGCGGGCGAGATCCTCTACGCGACCACCCGCTTCTCGGGCCTTCCGAACACGCAGCTGGCGAAGATCGATCCCGCCACGCGCACGCGCACGCTCGTGCCGCTGGCGCAGGCGAGCGACGGCGCGTACGACGCCAAGGCGACGACCCTTTTCTTCACGCGCCTCGCCTTCCAGGGGAGCCACACGCGGCGCTACAGGGGGGGCACGGCGCAGAACCTGTGGAAGTTCACCGACGGCGCCGAGGCGGTGCCGCTGACCGGCGACTACGACGGCACCAGCAAGACGCCGATGCCCTGGCAGGGGCGCATCTACTTCGCCAGCGATCGCGACGGCGCGATGAACATCTGGTCGATGGCCGAGGCGGGCGGCGACCTGCGGCAGCACACGCAGCACCGCGACTTCGAGGTGCGCTCCCCGTCGCTCTCCGAGGGGCGGATTGCCTACCAGCTCGGCGCCGACATCCACGTGCTCGACCTGGCCAGCGGCAACGACCGCGCGGTGCCAATCACGCTCGTCTCCGACTTCGACCAGATGCGCGAGAAGTGGGTGACCAGCCCGATCGACTGGGTCACCTCCGCACACCTCTCGCCCGACGGCGACCGGGTCGCGCTCACGGCCCGCGGCCAGGTGTTCGTCGCCCCCGCCCTCCAGGGACGCCTGGTCGAGGCCACCCGCAACCCGCGGGTCCGCTACCGCAACGCGCGCTTCTTCCCGGACGGCAAGACCGTGCTGGCGCTTTCCGACGAGAGCGGCGAGGTGGAGTTCTGGCGCGTCCCCGCCAATGGTGTCGGCTCGCCGGCGCAGCTGACCTCCGACGGAAAGGTGCTGCGCTGGGACGGCCTGCCGTCGCCCGACGGCCGCCTCATCGCCCACCACGACAAGGACGGCCTCCTCTGGATCTACGACATCGCGAAGAAGACGCAGACGAAGGTGGCCGAGGCGCTCGACGGCCGGTTCGACGAGATTCAGTGGTCCCCCGACAGCCGCTGGCTCGCGTACGTCGTGCCGGGGCCGAACCAGCTGGCGCGGATCTGGGTGTTGGAGGCGGCAACCGGGCGCGTCACGCCGGTGACCACCGACCGCTACGACAGCGGCAGCCCGGCCTGGAGCCCGGACGGCAAGTGGCTCTACTTCCTCTCCGACCGCCACTTCGAATCGAGCGTCAGCAGCCCGTGGGGATCGCGCCAGCCCGAACCGTACTTCGACAAGCAGACGAAGGTCTACGCGCTGGCGCTGAAGAAGGGCGAGCGCTCGCCCTTCCAGCCCGACGATGAGCTGCACCCGGCGAAGAAGGAGGAAGCGAAGGAGCCGAAGAAGGAGCAGGCCGGCGAGGAGAAGCCTGCTTCCGCGAAGGACGCGAAGAAGGACGTGCCGAAGGGCGGGAAGAAGGACGCCGCCCCGGCCGGCAAGCCGGACGAGGCCGCCAAACCGGCCGCGGTGCCGAGGGTGGAGATCGACCTCGAAGGCATCGAGGCGCGGATCGTCGAGATCCCGGTTCCGCCCGGCAACTACAGCGACCTCTCGGTGGACGGCAAGCGCCTCTACTACGTCTCGAGAGACGCCGGCCGCGACGCCAAGCGGATGCTGAAGACCTTCCCGATCGACAACAAGAAGCCCGAGGCCGAGACCTTCGCCGAGGACATCGTCTCGTACGAGCTGTCGCAGGACGGCAAGAAGCTGCTGCTCAGGAAGGCGAAGGACTTCTACGTCCTCGACGCGGCGGCCAAGGCGCCGGCGGCACCCGAGCTGGCCAAGCGCCAGGTGCCGTTGAAGGACTGGACCTTCCGCCTCGACCCGCGGGAGGAGTGGGCGCAGATGTACCAGGAGGCCTGGCGGCTCGAGCGCGATTACTTCTACGACCGCGGGATGCACGGCCTAGACTGGCCGGCAATCAAGGCGCGGTTCCAGCCGCTGGCCGAACGGGTGACCGACCGCGAGGAGCTGAGCGACGTGCTGGCGCAGATGGTGAGCGAGCTGTCCGCCCTGCACATCTTCGTCTACGGCGGCGACCGCCGCGAGGGGCAGGACCGGGTCACCTCGGCGTCGCTCGGCGCGCGCCTGGCGCGAGACGAGGCGGCGGGCGGATACCGGGTGGAGCACATCTACAGGTCCGACGCCGACCGCCCCGACCGCCTTGCCCCGCTCACCCGGCCCGGGGTCGGCGTTGGCGAGGGCGATGTCATCGAGGCGGTCAACGGCGTTCCCACGCTCTCGGTGCCCGACATCGCGAGCCTGCTGCGGAACCAGGCCGACAAGCAGGTGCTGCTGCGGGTGAAGCCGAAGGGGGGCGGCGCGGCCCGCGACGCGATTGCCGTGCCGATCAGCCAGTCGCGCGAGAACGAGCTGCGCTACGACGAGTGGGAGTACACGCGGCGGCTTGCCGTCGAGAAGGCGAGCGGCGGGAAGATCGGCTACGTCCACCTGCGCGCGATGGGGAGCAACGACATCGCGCAGTGGTACCGCGAGTACTACCCGGTGTTCGACCGCGAGGGGCTGATCATCGACGTCCGCCACAACAACGGCGGGAACATCGACAGCTGGGTGCTGGGACGCCTGCTCCGCAAGGCGTGGTTCTACTGGCAGCCTCGGGTCGGCCGCCCGACCTGGAACATGCAGTACGCCTTCCGCGGCCACCTCGTCGTCCTGTGCGACCAGTCCACCGCCTCGGACGGCGAGGCGTTCGCCGAGGGCTTCCGGCGCCTCGGCCTCGGCAAGCTGATCGGCACGCGCACCTGGGGCGGTGAGATCTGGCTCTCGTCGAGCAACGTGCTGGTGGACCGCGGCATCGCGACGGCCGCGGAGATCGGCGTCTACGGCCCCGAGGGGCAGTGGCTCATCGAAGGCCACGGCGTCGATCCCGACATCGTCGTCGACAACCTGCCGCACGCAACGTTCAAGGGAGAGGACGCCCAGCTCGACGCGGCCGTGCAGCACCTCACCGAGCTGATCAAGACGAAGCCGGTGCAGGTGCCCCCGCCTCCGCCCTACCCGATCAAGAGGGGAGGAGAGAATAGAGGAAAAATGTAACCTTCACTTCTTCGGCAGGCTGCGCGTGTCGGCCTCGGTCAGCCCCAGGGCCCACCTGATCCCCTCGAGGTACATCGTGGCGACCCCCTTGTCGTCCCACGCCTCGTAGGTGTGGCCAAGGGTCGAGTAGAACACGCGCCCCTTGCCGTAGCTCTTGATCCAGGTGACCGCCCAGTCCTTGTCGGCCCGCTTGATGCCCTTCTTCGTCAGGTCGAGCTTGCTCTCGTCCATCCGCATCAGCACGCGAACCTTGTCGCGCGACCAGTCCTTCGCCTGGTAGATCTCGTCGTTCACCACGATCGAGCGGCTCGTGAAGTGCCGGGTCATCGGGCTGCCGGGGTCCTCGATCAGGATCGGGGCGTCGAAGGTGTTCCACGGGTGCCCGTCGAAGTACCCGCCCACCATCTCGCCGTACTCCGGCCACTTGTAGAAGGTGTCGAGCGCGCTGTGCACGCCGACGAACCCCTTCCCGTCGTCTTTCACGAACGAGATCAGGTCGGCCTTCTGCGACTCGTCCATCTCGAGCTCGCCCGTGGTGTAGAAAACGACGGCATCGAACCAGTCGAGGTTCTTGGCGTTGTCGTTCCCGGGCTTCTTCTTGGTGATCAGCTCGCAGTCGGTCCGGATGTAGGTGTCGAAGAGGCCCGTCTCGTGGCCCCAGCGCCAGATCGTCGCCAGGCCGTAGGTGACGGCGTCGTGCTGCCAGCCCTGGCTTTCCCCGATGCAGAGGACCTTCTTCTTCTCGGGCTTCTTCCCGGGCGCCTGGGCGGCGAGGGCGGCGGCGAGCGAGACGGCGGCGCACGCGATGGCGAGGGTGTGCAGGGGTTTCACAGGTTCCACCTCCAATCCCGATGCCAGTTGCGATTCCAGTCCGAACGCGGAGCTCCAATCCTAATCGGAATCCCAATCTCCGCCTACGCGCATGACCCCACCGCGAACACTTCGTCCCCGGACGCGATGCTGAAGATGCGACCGCCGCCGCCGGCGGGCGCCAGGCGCACCTCCACGGCCGCGGTGCTGCCGGGGATCCCGCCTCCATACTTGATCCGGACGCTGCCAGGCCGCGGCGGGCACCCGAGACGCGAGAGCGCCGTCTGCAGGAGGTCGAGGTACACCGTGTTGTTGACGTGGTCGTTCGCGTCCACGTCGGAATACCGGAGCGACACGGGAAGCGACGCGGCCGCCTTCGAATCGGGTGCGTCGAATGCGAGCGCCTGGAGCTCCGGGCAGAAGACATCACCAGACCGCGACGGGAACCGGTCGGCGATCTCGGGCGGCACTTTGACGACGGCCTTCGCGCGCACGCTGATGTAGAGCCAGAGCGACGATGCGCGCATGACCGTCTGGCCGTCGGCGGCATCGACCCGGAAGTCGCGGTTCCCCACCGACCCTCGAATGCCGGTGGACCAGGTTTCGACGCGCAGCGCCTCGCCGTAGCGGGGGTAGCGGTCGATCGCCACGGCCATGCGTTTCAGCACCCACGACTCGCCGCGAGTGAGCATGGCGTCGGTGCCGGTGTCGTAGAGGTTGGCGTGGGCGATGGCCGCCTCCTGCAGCAGCTTGAATGCCCCCTGGAGGGTGAGCAGGTTGTCGCGGTCCACGTCGCCGAACGCCACGGAAGAACTGAGGAGGAAGCTATCGGACATCCTGGTGAAGATAGTCCGAATCCCGGTGCCGATTCCAATCCCGACAGGGATCGCGATCACGTTGAGCAGGGCCGTGAGCGGGTGACGCGGGGCGGAGGGCCCCCGCTCGCCTGGAGCGCGACACGCGTGACAAGCGCTTTTCGCGCGAAGCCGAGCGGGGGGGAGCCCCGCGGCAGGACCCGCGAACCCGCATGGAAGTAGGAAGATTAAGCGGTCACCGACCAGCCCGGAGCGGCGAGACGTAAGTGAGCACGGATGCAAGCGTTGATCAGGGCGACGAGTGGCGACCGTGGGCGAAGAGGTTGACGTGTACAATGCGGCCGCAACCGGGGAGGTGACTTGTGAGGAAGCTGCTGCTGGTGACCGTCGCGCTCGTCCTCGTGAGCTGGCCTTCGCTTGCGTTGGCACAGGCGACACCGGTGCCGGCCCCGGCGGCGGCGGCCGCGCAGGCCCCGGCCGGGTGGACACTCGTCTTCGCGGACGAGTTCGACAAGCCCGGCGCCCCCGACCCCGCGAAGTGGGATTACGAGCTGGGCTACATCCGCAACAAGGAAGCGCAGTTCTACTCGTCGCGGCCCGAGAACGTCCGGGTGGAGGGCGGCAGCCTGGTGATCGAGGGGCGCAAGGAGCCGTACGAGGGGTTCGCCTACACCTCGGCGAGCATCAACACGCGCGGCCGCTTCGAGTTCCTCTACGGGAGGGTGGAGGTGCGGGCGAAGCTGCCGGCGGGCCGCGGGGCCTGGCCCGCCATCTGGACGCTGGGGACCAACCGGGGCAAGGTCCGCTGGCCGGCGTGCGGCGAGATCGACATCATGGAGAACGTCGGCTTCGCGCCGCTGCGCATCCACGCCTCGGTCCACACCGCCGCCTACAACCACGTGGCCGGCACGCAGAAGACCGCCATCGTCGAGATCGACGACCCCTCGAAAGACTTTCACGTCTACGCGATGGAGTGGCGCGCCGGCCGGATCGACGTCTTCGTCGACGGCAGGAAGTACTTCACCTTCGAGAACGAGGGCACCGGCAACGACGCCTGGCCGTTCGACAAGCCCCAGTACCTGCTGATCAACCTGGCCATCGGCGGCATGTGGGGCGGCCAGGAGGGAATCGACGATTCGAGCTTCCCCCAGCGGTACCTGGTGGACTACGTGCGGATCTACCGATAGACTGCGCCGCTATGAACCGACGGCAAGCGCTCGCCCGACTCGCGGCGATCCCGGCGGCGGCCCGCCTGGCAGGAGCCGCCGCACACGCGGCGCCCACCAACCGCAACGTCCTCTTCATCCTGACCGACGACCATCGCTACGACGCGATGGGCTTCATGAAGCCGCAGCCGTTCCTGGAGACGCCGAACCTCGATCGGCTCGCCCGGGAAGGGGCGCACTTCCAGAACGCCTTCGTGACGACCGCGCTCTGCTCGCCGAGCCGGGCCAGCATCCTCACGGGGATGTACGCCCACCGCCACAAGATCGTCGACAACAACACGGCAATCCCGCCCGGCACCGAGTTCTTCCCCCAACGCCTTCAGCAGGCGGGCTACAAGACCGCCTTCATCGGCAAGTGGCACATGGGCAACAGCGGCGACCAGCCGCAGCCGGGCTTCGACCACTGGGTCAGCTTCCAGGGCCAGGGCTCGTACCGGCCCGTGCCTTCGGGGCTCAACGTGGACGGGAAGAAGGTGCCCCAGAAGGGGTACATCACCGACGAGCTGACCGACTACGCGGTCGAGTGGCTGCGGTCGCTGCCGGCGACGCAGCCCTGGTTCATGTACGTCTCGCACAAGGCGGTGCACTCGGAGTTCGTCCCCGCGCCCCGGCACGCCGGGCGCTACAGGAACGCGACCTTCGTGCCGCCGAAGACGATGGCCGCGACGGGCGACATGGCCAGGGGACGGCCGATGTGGGTGCAGAACCAGAGGAACTCCTGGCACGGGGTGGAGTTCCCGTACCATTCCGACCTCGACATCGGCGAGTACTACAAGCAGTACGCCGAGACGCTGCTCGCCGTGGACGACAGCGTCGGGCGCCTGCTCGACGAGCTGGAGAAGCGGGGCCAGCTCGATTCGACGCTCGTCGTCTTCATGGGCGACAACGGGTTCGCCTTCGGCGAGCACGGCCTGATCGACAAGCGCACGGCCTACGAGGAGTCGATGCGGGTGCCGCTGCTGGCGCGCTGTCCCGAGCTGTTCGGCGGGGGCCGCGTGGTGACGCCGATGGTGGCCGGACTCGACATCATGCCGACCGTGCTCGACGCGTGCGGCGCGGCCATCCCGGGCGGCATCGACGGGCGCAGCTGGCTGCCGCTGGTGAGGGGGAACGCGGAGGGGTGGCGCACCGAGCTGCTCTACGAGTACTACTGGGAGCGGAACTTCCCGCAGACGCCGACGGTGCACGCGCTGCGCACCGACCGCTACAAGTTCACGCGCTGCCACGGCCTCTGGGACATCGACGAGCTGTACGACCTGGCCGACGACCCGCTCGAATCGAACAACCTGATCTTCAGCCCCGCGCACCAGCCGACCGTCCGCACGATGCGCGCGCGGCTGTTCCAGCTGCTCGAGGAGACGGGCGGGATGAGCATCCCGCTGTACCCGGACATGGGATTCCAGGGGAACCTGCGACACCCCGACCGCTCGCCCGCGGCGGAGTTCCCGCCGGAGCTGGCGCCGCGGAGAAAGCGGTAGGCGACGGGAGGCTCAGGGCTCACGGCTCACGGCTCAAGGACTAGGGCCGTGGGCGACAACTGACGCCGTCGCATTTGGAGCCGCGGGCCGTTCGCGGCGAAAACCGTGTGGAGCAGGCCGATCAGGTGCGGACAAAACGCACCGCAGGCCTGCGGACAGGCCTGGGGATGGGGGCCCCCAGGCGCGTTCGGACGGACGGTAAGCCGAGGGGCGTTTTGCCGGCCTGCGGA
>DAOPQX010000009.1:0-26281 GCA_035348395.1 Vicinamibacterales bacterium
GCGGACGCTCGATGGAGCAGGGCGGCGACCGCGATGCCTGGCCCGAGACGGCGGACCTCCTTGGCGATGCGATGACGGTCGCGCCGCCGTCGTCGAGGGAGCAGACGCCCCATCGCGGCGAGGCGGGAGTGCCCGCTTCGCACCTCGAGACGGAGAGGGGGGCGCTCCTCGGCACGCTCGCCTACATGAGCCCCGAGCAGGCCCGCGGCGAACGCGCCACGGCGGCCAGCGACCTCTACTCTCTCGGCCTGCTGCTGCAGGAGCTGTTCACCGGGAAGCCGCCGCTCGCGCTCGACGCCGACTCCGCGACGCTGCTCGAGCGCGCGCGCCGCGGGGACGTGCCGTCGCCGAAGGGCATCGACAAGGACCTTGCCCGGCTGATCCAGCGCCTGAAGTCGCCCGCCCCCTCCGAGCGCCCCACCGCGGTGGACACGCTCGAGCGGCTGCGCTGGATTGCCGCAAAGCCGGCCCGGCGCCTTCGACGACTGGCGATCGCGGCGGCACTCCTGGTGGCGGCGCTGGCCGGCACGAAGTACTTCGTGGATCTCGAGCGAGAGAGGTCGGCGGCGGTCGCGGCCAGGAACCAGGCGGAGGGGCGCCGGGCGCAGGCGGAGAGCCTGGTCGGGTTCATGATCGGCGACTTGCGGAAGAAGCTCGAGACCGTCGGGCGGCTGGAGATCCTCGACGAGGTCGGCGCGAAAGCAATCGACTACTTCGCCGCGGTCCCCGAGTCGGAGCTGACCGATGACGAACTGGCCGGCCGCTCGGCGGCGCTCTACCAGATCGGCGACGTCCGGATCGCGCAGGGACGCCTGGCCGAGGCGGGAGAGCCCCTGACGCAGTCGCTCGCCCTGGCAAAGGCGCTCGCCGACCGCCACCCCGGCGACGGCGCACGGCTCTTCAACCTGGCCCAGAGCCACTTCTGGGTGGGGTTCGTCGAATGGCGCCGGCGCCGCCTGGACGAGGCGCTCGTGCACTTCCGCGAGTACCTCCGGATCGCGGAGCGCCTGGTCGGCCTCGACCCGAAAAGCATGGAGTGGCGCCTCGAGCTGTCGTCGGCGAACAGCAACATCGGCTCGGTCCTGGAGGAGCAAGGCCGCCCGGATGCGGCCCTCGAGCGCTTCGAGGCCTGCCTCGCGATCGAGACCGCGCTGCTCGTCGAGCGCCCCGACGACGCGACGCTCCGAGGCGCGGCGGCCGCGTCGCACAACACCATCGGCGCGGTGCTGCGCACCCTCGGCCGGCTCGACGAGTCGCTCGCGCACCACAGGCAGGAGCTGGCGTTCCACGAAGAGCTGGTCCACCGCGAGCCGGGCACCGTGCAGTGGCGGCAGTTCCTGAGCGTCAGCCACAACCGGGTGGCGATGCTGCTCGAGGCCACCGGCTCGTTGGAGGCGGCGGCGGCGCACGCGGCCGAGGCGCTCGCGATCGCCGGGCGGCTGAGCGCGGAGGACCCGTCGAACCTCGATTGGCTGCGCGAGCTGGGACGCAGCCACCACCGCGCGGGGGCGATCGCCGGCGCGAGGGGCAAGGCGGCGGAAGCGCTGACGCACCTGCGGTCGGGGGCCGACACGATGCAGCGCCTGGTGCGGCTCGACCCGCTCAATCCCTCGCGCCGCCGCGACCTCGCCGACGCGCGCGCGGCGCTGGCCCTGCAGTTCCTCTCCGCGGGCCAGGCGGAACGCGCACGGCGCGAAGCCCGCCTGGTCGAGGAGATCGCGGGCGGCCTGCTCCGCCAGGCCCCTGACGACCTTCAGGCCGTGCGGCTTCGAGGACTGAGCCTGGTGCTGCAGGGCCGCGCATGGCGGGCGGAAGGAAGCCAGGCGCGCGCGGAGGAGGCCCTCGGCCGTGCAGTCGAGACGCTGGAACCGGTCGCGCGATCGTCGCGCGACTACTCGGTACTCGAGCCCTTCGCGCTCGCGCTCGCCGGCCTCGGCCGGCTCGGCGAGTCGCGAGGCGTGGTGCGTCAGTTGGCCGCGATGGGCTATCGCAACCCCCTGCTCGCTGCCGCGGTCAACGGGTCGGGTGCGGCGATGGTGCCGCCCGCCCGGTGACCTTCACGTGAAGGAGAAGAGACAGATGCCCCCAATCGAAGTCACCGTCTCGTGGCCGGCGGGCGCCGCCGGTCCCACCGTGGACAAGGACCCGATCGACGTGCCGCGGGGCGCGGGCGCCACCGTGATCAGGTGGGTATGCGGCGACAACGTGTCGAGGCTGCAGATCAGCGGCCTCGACGGCACCGTGTTCTCGCCGGCGGCGTCGCAGGGGATGGTGCCCAGCTTCTCGACCACCGACGCCAACCGCGAGGCGGGCACCTACTCGTATACGCTCGCGGCGACGCAGACCTCGGGCGACAGCACGGCCGGCGACCCCCGCATCCGGAACGGCGGGTGAGAAGAAGGGTTACGGCCGGCACGGAGGCCGGCGCGACTGGCGGCGAATCTCTGCTCCGCAGCGCTTGTATTTCATGTTGAAATACGGCGGGAGGGTTCGCCATGGCCGGTGACCGCGCGCCGCTTCTCGACGAGATCTTCGAGTTCCGCCCCGACGCCGGGCTGATCCGCCTGCACGACCAGCGCGTGGTCATCCTGAGCGCGGCCGCGATGGGCCTGCTGCGCAAGGAGCTGATCGAAACGCTCGGCGAGCCGACCGCGCGCCGCCTGCTGCTGCGGTTCGGGTTCGCCGACGGCTACCACGACGCGATCAACCTGCGCGACCAGCTCGGCGGACGAAGCGCGCTCGACCGGGTGCGTGCCGGCGCCCGGCTGCACGCGCTCGAGGGGATCGTGCTCGGCGAGATGGGGCGGGTCGAGTACGACGCCGGCCAGGGGCGGTTCCGCTGCCCGCTGGTGTGGCGCGGGTCGTACGAGGCCGAGCAGCACCGGGAGCACTTCGGGACGAGCACCGAGCCGGTGTGCTGGAGCCTCGTGGGCTACATCAGCGGGTACACGAGCGCCTCGCTCGGGCACGAGGTGTACTTCCGCGAGCGGAAGTGCCTCGGGCAGGGGCACTCGCACTGCACGCTGCTCGGGCAGGACGCCTCGTCGTGGGGCGACGAGCTCGAGTCGCTGCGGTTCGACTTCCAGGGGGCCGACCTGGGCGCCGAGGTCGAGCGCCTGCGGGTGGCCGCGGGCCGGCAGCGCAGCGAGCTGGCGCGCCGCGAGGAGGCGCTGGCCCGGCGCGAGCGCGAGATGGACCTGCTGCAGCAGCGGGTCGCACTGCACGTGGCCAGCCAGCGCTTCGTCGTCCGCAGCGCCGCGCTCCGCGAGGTCGTGGAGATGGCCTCGCGCGTGGCGCCGCTCGACACCACGGTGCTGGTGGCGGGCGAGAGCGGCACCGGCAAGGAGTTCATCGTCCGCCTGATCCACGAGCACAGCGCGCGCGCCGGCGGCCCCCTCGTCTCGGTCAACTGCGCGGCGCTCACCGAGACGCTGCTCGAGTCGGAGCTGTTCGGCCACGTGCGCGGCGCGTTCACCGGCGCCGTGCGCGACAAGCCCGGCCTCTTCGAGGTGGCCAACCACGGGACGCTGTTCCTCGACGAGGTCGGCGAGATTGCCCCGGCGCTGCAGGCCAAGCTTTTGCGCGCGATCCAGGAGGGGGAGATCCGCCGGGTCGGCGGAGAGCGCACGCTGAAAGCGCGGCCGCGGATCATCGCGGCCACCAACCGCGACCTGCGCACGGCCGTCGGCGAGGGGCGCTTCCGCGAGGATCTGTACTTCCGGCTCGGGGGATTCGTGATCGTCCTGCCGCCGCTGCGCGACCGCCGCGAGGACATCCCCGCGCTGGTGCACGAGTTCGTACGGCACGCGGCCGAGCGGCTGCAGAAGGCGGTGGCGGGGATCTCGCCGGCCGCGATGACGGCGCTCCTCAACTACGGCTGGCCGGGGAACGTCCGCGAGCTGGAGCACGCGATCGAGCGCGCCGTGATCCTCGCGCGCGGGCGAACGCTCGGCCTCGAAGACCTGCCCCCGGAGATCGTGGAGGCCCGCGACGCGCCGTCCCGCCCCGGGGCCGACCTTCGCCTCGCCAGCCACACGCGCGCCATGGTGGTCGAGGCGCTCCGCCGGACGGGCGGCAGCCGCAAGGAGGCCGCCTCGGCGCTCGGCGTCAGCACGGTGACCCTCTGGCGGATGATGCGGCGGTACGGCCTGCTCGACGGGCCCGAGGTGAAGACGGCCGGAAAGCGGGAGGGGGAGGCGGGCAGGGGTCGAACGGGTGCGCGCATTTCAAGGTGAATGCTGGTCTTTCATTATGAATTTCGCGCCGTCCCGGCCGCTCTGCCTGTCGAGCCGTAAATAGCATGATTGCAATGATTTGACGAGACAATCGCGCATGCCTGAGTTGGCCGCCAAATTGCCTTGCTTCAAGGCAGGCGGGCACTCGCCCGTCGCGGGACCGTTACCCGAAGGAGGTCGAAGAAGGGCATGCGACTGGACATCCAGGGAAGCGCGCTGTCGCGCCAGGCTGACATCCGCCGTTACATCGAGCGGCGGGCCCTCCTCGAGTTCGGCCGATTCGGCGACCGGGTGGACACGATCCGGGTGCGCGTCATCGAGCGCCCCAACGAGCCGCGCGGCCGCTTCTTCTGCGGGCTGGCGGTGACGATCTCGCCGGAAGAGGAGGGGCTGCAGCCGCGCCACGTGCTGGCGCGGCGTCAGGACGAGGACGTCAGGGCGGCCGTCGACAGCGTGATCGAGCGCGCGGGGCAGCTGACGGCCGGGGAACTGCTGCGCGCCGACGCCGCCCGGGCGGCGCGCGAGCAGTGGAGGCCGGTGCTGGCGAGCGTGGGGGGCGAATCGTGAACCCCTACCAGTTCCTCGCCCAGCAGCCCGGTGTCGGTGACGTGCGCGACCTGGTACAGCAGCTCGGCGCCTGGCACGACTCGATGGTCCTTCACCAGCGCACCGTCCGGCAGGTCGGCGCCGAGGAGGCGTGCGACGAGAGCTGCGCCCACGCCGTCGGCCGCGACCTCTGGATCCAGGCGAAGATGCGGCTGGGGCCGGTCGCCGAAACGTTGACGTTCTTGCGCCGCTCGGTGGAGCGGACCACCCGGGAGTCGTGATCGCCAGGGCCCAGGGGCTTGTGGCCAGCGTGCTGCGGACGCCCTGCCTCAGGGCCCAAGGAGGAGGATGGCCCCGCCAGGGCGTGCGAACTCGACGATTATCCGCCCCGGCCGGGCGTCCAGGTTGCCGGGCCGCGCGTCGGGCATGAAAGACGGGTCCTCCGTCGAGAGCAGCAGTTCGGCTCCCGACCCCGTCACCGGCAGCTCGACGCGTTCCACGCCCGCAAGGCAGACGAGGGCGGCCAGCTTCAGGTCGCCCTCGCCGGCCTCCCCCCGCCACACCCCGACCGACGCCTCGCCCATCGCCTCGACGCGCGAGGGCACCGACGCCTGCAGCAGCGGGTGGTGGCCGCGCAGTCCCAGCATGGCGCGGTAGAAGCGCAGCACGCCGGCGTGCGGCTCGACCTGCGTCTCCTCCCATCGGAGCCGGCTTGCCTCGAAGGTCGCCTCGTCCTGCGGGTCGGGGACCGCGTCGCGCGCCGCGGGATCGGCAAAGGCGGCGAACCCGCTGAACTCGCGCCGCCGTCCCTCGGTGACCAGGCGCCCCAGCTCGGGTCCGTGATCCGTGAAGTACAGGAACGGGGTCCCGGCCGCCCACTCCTGCCCCATGAACAGCAGCGGCGTCTCGGGCAGCGCGAGCAGCAGCAGCGATGCGGCCAGGTAGACGGGCAGATCGACCTGGTGGTTCAGCCGCCCGCCCACGGCGCGGTTGCCCACCTGGTCGTGGTTCTGGATGCAGTAGACGAAGCGCTCGAGGGGCACCCCCGAGGGGTTGGTGCCTCGGGCGCGCTTGTGGTGGCGCGAGTACTGCCCCGTGTAAAACCAGCCCCGCCGCGCCGTCGCCGCGAGATCGCGCGCCGTCCCGGTGTAGTCGGCGTAGTAGCCGTCCTTGTCGCCGGCGGTCGCGCTGCGCACCTGGTGGTGGAAGTCGTCGGCCCACACCGCGTCGAGGCCGTACCCTCTCTCGGCTTCGCCGCGCACGAGCCGGTCGAGGTTCCGATCGTCCTCGGCAATCACGATCGCCCGGCGCCCGGCCGCCCGCGCCTCCTCCCGCACGGCGGCGCCCAGCTCCTCGAGGAGGTGCCGCGGGCTGCGGTCCTCGAGGGTGTGGGTCGCGTCGAGGCGAAGGCCATCCAGGTGGAAGTCCCGGATCCAGTAACGCGCGTTCTCGAGGATGAACCAGCGAACCAGCTCGCTGCCGGGCCCGTCGAGATTGACGGCGCGCCCCCACGGGCCCTCGCGCTCCTCCGAGAAGAACGACGGCATGAACGCCGCCAGGTAGGCCCCGTCCGGGCCAAGGTGGTTGTAGACCACGTCGAGGATGACCGCGATGCCGAGCGCGTGCGCCTCGTTCACCAGGCGCCGCAGCCGTTCGGGGCGCCCGTAACAGCGGGCCGGTGCGAAGAGCGCGCCGGGGTCGTAGCCCCAGTTGCGGTTCCCGGGGAAGTCGGCGATCGGCATCAGCTCGATCACGTTGACGCCGAGGTCCGCCAGGTAGGGAAGCCGGGAGGCGACCTCGTCGTAGGTCCCTGCCCTGGAGAAGGTGCCCACGTGCAGCTCGTAGATGCGCAACGCCCGCGGGTCGGGCCCCCGCCACGCGGCATCGGTCCACTCGAACCGCGGGTCGATCACCTCTGACGGGCCGTGTACTCCCCCCGGCTGGAAGCGCGACCCGGGGTCGGGCATCGGGACCATGTCGTCGGCCTGCAGCTGGTAGCGAGCGCCGGCGCCCAGGCCGGGGACGAACCCCTCGAAGAGGCCGTGCGGCGCCGGCTCGAGCGCGATCGGCAGGCCTGCCCCCTCGAGGTGGATCAGCAGCCGCCGGGCGAAGGGGGCCCCCACCCGGAAGGTCGTGCCATCGTCATGGAGGAGTGCGCCCGGTGCGCCGGGGCTCAGCGTCCCGGAAGTGTCCGCCGGCAGACGGCCCCGCGTACTCCGGCTCGGGGATGGAGACATCGCCAGCGATTCTGCCAAATGCCTGCCGAATGGACCCCTACTGGCCTTTCAGCCGGCGGAGCTCACGGCGGGCACGTTTGTCGGGTGCGCGAGATGGGCGCGGGCCGAAACTGCGGCGGAACGCCCTGGCCAGCTCGATTTGCTCCAGCTCTTCAGGAGTCGGCGGCGGCGTCTGATCCTCGTACAGTGCCCGGGCTGCCGCTTTGGGCACGTGCTTCTCGGCCAGTTCGCGAACCACCACGACCTGCCGCCGCCCGTGCGCCCGCGTAATCCGGAGGCGGTCGCCCACGTGGACGGGCCGGTGGGGCTTACCGGCCTGACCGTTCACCTCGACCTTGCCGCCGCTGCAGGCTTGCTGGGCCTCGGAGCGCGTTCGAAAGAGGCAGGCGACGTCGAGCCAGACGTCGAGCCTGACGCCGGCGGGGCTGGGCGGTGTCTGCTCGCTCACCGCCCGATTTTACCGCTTGCTTCCAATGGGCTCGCTTGTGTTGGCGCAGGGCTGAAGCCCTGCGCTACGACCAAGCCCAAGCCCCGGCCGAGTAGGGCGGGCGTCCCCGCCTCGCCCGAGGCCCGCAGGGCCGAAGCCGAGGTGCATGTTTTTGCGACGAAGCGGCCGCCCCGGCGCATGCCATCCCGACGGGCGGACGAGCTGCGTTTCCTGCGGGTCCTCGGTAGTCTGTTACGGAAACCGCAGAAAACCGAGGCATCCTCCACAGTCGCCTGGCTGAGGCCCGATGGCCCCGACCTTGCTACCCCACGTAACCAGCCGCGCCGAATATTCCCTCAAAGGTCAGGAGCAGGTGACGGGCATGGGTTCATCGGCACTGCGCATCCGCGAGACGCTGGAACGCATCCAGGGCGAGTTCAGAGAGCTGCCGGGCCTGCGGTTGACCCTTGCGCAGGCGCAGCGGTTGTGGCGTCTCGACAAGAACGTTTGTGATGCGTTGCTGGCCGCGCTGGTCGATGCCCGGTTCCTTGCCCGCACCGCCGATGGCGCGTTCATTCGTGGGACGGCTGTGAACTGATTCTTCGCGCGACCTGTCGTTCTCGCTCGTGAAGCAGAAGGAAGAGAACGACATTACCCACCGGGTTGGCCCGGCCGCCGTGGACCGGCGGTGAAGGAGCCGACCCGACCACCTTCCGTGGTTTCCCGGGCGGATGCCTTTCGGGGCGTCCGCCTGCGGCACTTCAAGAAAGAGACTCAAGGCTCAAGGCTCACGGCGCAAGGACGGCTCAAGATACTTCCTCAGCTTCCTGAACGCCTTTCCGCGGTGGCTGACCTCCTCCTTGCGGCCGGCTGGCACTTCGGCCAGCGTCTGGCCGAACGGCGGGTAGTAGAAGATCGGGTCGTAGCCGAAGCCGCCGGCGCCTCGAGGCGGCTCGATGATCCGTCCCTCCACGGTTCCCGTGGCCTCGAAGACAATGCGCGGGAGGGAAGCCGCAGCCCCTTCGGGGCCGGCTGGCGCGGCGAGGGCGAGCGCGCACACGAAGCGGGCGTCGCTGTCGACGCGCCCGCTGCGTTCTCGAAGCATTCGGTAGAGCAGCTCGAACTTCTGAGGATAGGACGGCGCGCCAGGCAGGCCGAACCGCGCCGAGTACACGCCGGGGACGCCGTCGAGATCGTCGATCTCGAGGCCCGAGTCCTCGGCCACCACCATCCGGCCCAGCGCCGACGCGTAGGCCAGCGCCTTGGCGCGCGCGTTCTCGGCGAAGGTTTGGCCGGTCTCCTCCGGCTCGGGGACGGGGTCGAGATCGGCCAGCGAGAGGAGTGTCAGCCCAAGGCCGTCGAGCACCCGCCGGATCTCGCGGACCTTCCCGGCGTTCCCGGTGGCAATCACCAGTTCGGCGATCATCGCCTGAACCGGATGTCGCCGAGCACCTCGAGCTGCAGGCGATTGAGCGTGGCAATTCCCTCGGCCGCCAGGTCGAGCATTCTCATCAACGCGTCGCGTCCGAACGGGGCGGCCTCGGCCGTGCCCTGCACCTCGATGAGGCGGCCGTCGCCCGTCTGCACGACGTTCATGTCCACTTCGGCCCGGGAGTCTTCCTCGTAGGCGAGGTCGAGCAGCGGCACCCCGTCCACGATGCCGACGCTGGTGGCCGCGACGAGGTCCTGCAGCGGCACGGCGGCGAGCTGGCCCTGGGCGTGGAGCTTCTGCAGGGCGAGCGCCAGGGCGACGAAGCCCCCGGTGATCGCCGCGGTCCGCGTGCCGCCGTCGGCCTGGATGACGTCGCAGTCCACCCAGATCGTGCGCTCGCCGAGCTCCTCCATGCGGGTCACCGCGCGCAGCGACCGCCCGATCAGCCTCTGGATCTCCTGCGTCCGCCCGCCCACCTTGCCCGCCGACGCCTCGCGCACGCTGCGCGTCGTGGTCGATCGCGGCAGCATGCCGTACTCGGCCGTCACCCACCCCTTGCCGGAACCGCGCCGGAACGGGGGCACGCGGTCCTCGACGCTGGCCGTGCAGACCACGCGGGTGTCGCCGGCCTCGATGAGGACCGAGCCTTCGGCGTGCTTCACGAAGTGCGGCGTCAGGCGGGTCGGCCTGAGCGTGGACGGGGTGCGCTGGTCGGATCGGGTCATCTTCGAACTCGCGGTCTCACCGGGGTGTGCCCTCGTCGATCCAGAAGGTGCTGCGGACGAGGGGGCGGCGCAGGTCTACGTGGCCGGCCAGCGTGTCGACCTCGTGGCCGTCCACGAGGATCTGCACGCCGGTCAGCACGGGCAGGTTCACGGTCAGCGAATCGACGACCGAGTAGACCGTGAGGATCTCGTTCGTGAGGCCTCCAGGGTGGGCCGATCGCGCCTCGGCGCTCAGATCCACGAACGCCTGGTTGGCCTCGGTCAGGTAGAGAGCACGGAGCCGGGTCCCCGCCGGGATCGGCGACACCAGCCCCTCGGGCGCCGGCTCGAGCTGCGCCTCGACGATCCGGCGTGCCTGGTCCGCCGTGGTGGCGCCGAACGGCACTTCCCGTTCCACGGGCACCAGGTGCACACCGTCTTCCGCCACGTAGAACAGCCGTGCCTTGATCTTGCGCGCCTCGTCTGCCGACGCAGCCGCGGGCCCGCCCTCGGAGGGCGGCGCTTCGACCCCGGAGGCCAGCCAGCGGCTCAAGACCACCGCGCCCAGCCCGGCAGCGGCCACCACGGCGGCCATCACGGCGATCCAGACGATGAGCGAGCGCCTCACCGCGGGGGCCTCGACGGGTTGGGAGCGGAGACACCGGTTGGCATCGCGGCGACGCCGCGCTCGCGCACCTCGCGGAACCGGATGACCGACTGCAGCAGCGCCTGGACGATCAGGTCCTGGTGGCCGGCCGACTTCAGCAGCCGCTCGTCCTCGGTGTTGGTGAGATACCCGGTCTCGACGACCACCGCCGGCATGTTGGCCGCCGCCAGCACACGGAACGGCGCCTGGAGGACCGGGCGCTCGTTGACGGCGATCCGGCCGCGCAGTTCCTCTTCGAGGATCGCGGCGAAGGCGGCCGACTCGTCGAGGTGGCGGACCTGCGCCAGGTCCCAGAGAATCAGCTCGACGTCGCGCGAGCCGCCGCCGAGGGTCGGCAGCGCCCCGCCAGCGAGGGCCGCACGGCTCGCCTCGCCGCCCTGTCCGGCGCTCAGGAAGTACACCTGCGCGCCGCGGGTGGCGGGCCTGAGGGAGGCGTTCGCGTGCAGGCTGATGAAGAGGTCGGCCTTGTTGGTGTTGGCCAGCGCCGCGCGCTCGTCGAGCGACACTGCCTTGTCGGCATCGCGCGTCATCAGCACGCGCAGGCCGAGCCGTCCCTCCAGCACCGCCCGCAGGCGCCGGGCGACCGCGAGCGCAACTTCCTTCTCCAGCGCTCCCGACGGGCCGGAAGCCCCCTGCTCGTCGCCGCCGTGCCCCGCGTCGATGACGACGGTCCTGACCGAGGGGCGCGGCGGTGCCAGGTTCACGAGCGGTTCGGCCGCGGGCGGCGACGGGGGCGGCACCGGGATCGCCTGGTCGGTGAAGGAGGGCACCAGTTCGACGATCACCTCGCTGTTGGCGTCGCGCGTCGCGGCTGACGCGCGGTAGGAGCCGAACCTCGGGCCGAGGTCCACGGCAAGCGTCGCCGGGGTATCGCCGAGCCGGATCCCCTGAAGCAACGGCCCGGGGGTGACGGCGGGCAGCGCGGGATCGAGGGCCGTCGCGTCGAACCGCAGCAGCAGGCGGTTCCCCTCGTGGGTCACCTGGTGCCCCGCACGCGGCGCAACCGTCAGCGTGAGCCGGATCACCCCGCCGGCCTCTTGCTGGCGGACCTCGACGCGCGGCACGCGGACGTCGCCGACCAGGACGAGGCGTGAGCCGCGGCGCACCTCGATGGGCGTGCCGGCAACCGGCGCGATCGCCCGCGAAAGGAACTCGATGGGAACGAGCCAGCGGCGGCCGTCACGGACCGGGGCGGCCGGCAGCGACACCAGGCGGCCGTCGGCGGAGGCGAGCGGCTGCCCCGGCGTCAGCAGCACGCGCTTCCCGTTGGCGGCGGTCACGGTCAGGCCTCCGCCGATGCCGTCCTCGCGCACGGTCAGCCCGAAGAGCGGCGCGAGGTCGTCGAGCGCCACCATGAGCTGGTCGCCAGCCTGCGAAGCGGGCAGCGGCGTGCGCGCCTGCGGCGAGATGACCGTGAACGCCGGCGCGGGACGCGCGCCGGCCGCCTGCCCGGCAAGCCCGGGGTGCGGAGACAGCCCCGCCAAACTGGCTGAGAGCACCGCAACGATCAGCAGTCTGGATCGAGGCAGGAACAAGGCGTACCCATGATATCAGCCCGCGTTCACCCGCTCACGGCCTTGCTCAACGCAGGTGATGCCGGAGTAATGCGGCCACAAGGGCCGCCCCTGCGGGGCCCGCGTTGTCATATGCTTGAGCAATGAGCCTCCGTCTGATGCGGCCGGCGCTGGTCTTCCTCGCCATGTTCGTGAACCTGCCCGGCGTGCACGCACAAGGGTGGCTGGTTCAAGGCTACCCGGCGGGCGTGCAGGTGGGCGCGGGCGCCGTCGCGCCGGTGGGGGAGGCGGCCGGCAGCTCGGGCATCGGCTGGAACGTCGGCGGCGGCGGAGAACTCGAGTTCCGCCCCGGGCTCGCGATCCGGGCCGGATACTTCTACGGGCGGTTTGCGGCCGAGGACGCCACGGTTGTCGCGGAATCCGGGAGCGGCGCGCTGCGCGGCAAGACGCAGATGCACGCCGGCACCGTCGACCTGGTCTGGAAGCGCCCCCTCACCGGCCGCGAGGCGACCGTCTACCTGTTTGCCGGCCCGGTGATCGCCTACCGCCGGGTCACGGTGACCAGCCCCTCGGGAGTTGCCCTCGCCGAGTCTCCCGTCAGCTTCTGCGAGCCGCACTGGCTGCAGTGTTCCCCGACCTCGCTCCCGTTCCACCGCCTGCTCGGGATCCGCCGCTCGACCGACGTCGGCGCCAGCGCCGGCGCGGGCGTCTCGTTCGACGTCGGCCTGAGGGCCCGGCTGTTCGCCGAGGCGCGTTTCGTCTTCCTCGACGGCCCGTCGTTCCGCGACGCCTCCGGCTCGAAGCGCTCGGCCGATGCCTTCTACGTCCCGGTCTTCCTCGGCGTGCGCTTCCAGTGACCGAGCGGGGGGAGCCCCGCGGCAGGACCCGCGAACCTGCATCTCCTTGTCCAATACACATGTGGGGTGGACTGGGTTCCGTTCCCGATATAATCCCCGGCCGGAGGACTCATGTTCGCTAGACGCTCGTGCCCGTGGTGGGGAATTGCGCTGCTCGTCTTCGTCGCGCTCGGCTCGCAGGCTCTTCCGGAGGCCAGCCAGGACGACCCGGTCGTCGCGAAGATCATCCAGCTCGGCAAGACCGACAACCAGGTCATGGTGTGGAACGACTACGCCAGCAACCGCTTCGGCGGGCGGGAGACCGGGACCAACGCGTACCGCGACGCCACCGAGTGGGCGGTGTGGCAGTTCAGGCAGTGGGGGTTCGAGGCCGAGCTCGACGAGGCCGGAGAGCTGCCCGTGGGCTTCAACCGCGGCCCGTGGTTCGGCCGCATGCGGACGCCGGTCGAGAAGGCGCTCCGCTTCGGCACGCCCTCGTTCACCGCGGGGACCAAGGGGATCCAGCGCGGCGGCGTAGCCATCCTGAAGGCCGACCCGTTCTCGGTCCCGGGGCGCGCGCAGGGCGGCGTGCCCCTGCCCAAGGAGACCGTCGAGAAGAAGCGCGCGGCGGTGGAGGCGGCGCTGGCCGAGATCGCCGCGAACAAGGCGTCGTACAACGGCAAGTGGGTGTTGATCCCGGGCGCCAGCACCGGGTTCGCGCGCGACGGGAGGCGCGGCACCAAGCTGCCCGACGGCAGCTTCGAGTACCTCGACGCCGAGATGATCCCGCCGGTGACGCGCGCGCTGGTCGAGGCCGGGGCGCTCGGCACTATCCAGTCGTCGAAGCCGCCGGCGCCCGCGCAGGACGGCTTCCTGCCGCCGCTGTCCATCCTCGACGGCTTCGTCCCGTCGTGGGACGCGCTCCCGGTGCTGCCCGACATCAAGCTGCTCGACACGCAGTACGACGAGATCAAGGCGCTCGTCGAGAAGGGACAGCCGGTCGAGCTCGAGTTCGACATCCGCAACCACTTCAAGATGGGCCCCCTCAAGTACCACAACGTCGTCGCGACGCTCCGCGGCACCACCTACCCCGACGAGTACATCGTCATCGGCGGCCACCTCGATGCGTTCAGCGTCGCCACCGGGGGCGTGGACGACGGGTCGGGGTTCTCGCCGAACATGGAGGCGATGCGGCTGCTGGCGAAGGCGGGGGCGCGGCCCAAGCGAACCATCGTGTGCGTGCTCTTCGCGGCCGAGGAGAGCGGGTTGCTCGGGTCGCAGGCGTGGCTGCGGAACCGGCCGGGGATCGAGTCGAAAATCGTCATGATGATCAATCGCGACGGCAGCCCGAGCGCGATTACCGGCGCGAGCGTGCCGCCCGCCTGGTACGACGACTTCGCAAGGATCACCGCGCCGCTCGAGACGGCGAACCCGAGGTGGCCCTTCAAGCTGGTCACCAACGAGTACCCGGCGCCGAGGCCGGCCTCCCCCGGCGGCAGCGATCACTCGTCGTTCCAGATGCGCGGCGTGCCAACGCTGGGCGTGCAGACCTCGAGCGTGCTCCCGGCGGTGAACGGGGAGAAGGAACGGAACTTCGTCTATCCGTACGTGTGGCACACGACCAACGACCTCTACGACCAGCTGGTGCCCTACACGGAGCACCAGCAGCACTCGGCGCTCGCGACCGCTGTGCTCGCCTACGGCGTGGCGAACCTCGACAAGCCGCTGCCGCGGGAGGGGGTCTTCCTGCCGGACGGGCTGTACGCCGACATCACGATCGGCGGCGGCGACGCGCCGAAGCGCGTGATCGCGTCGCTCGACTTCGCGAACGCCCCCCTGCACGCGGCGGCCTTCGTCCGGCTGTTCGAGGGGAACAAGCCGGGGTCGGCGGCGCAGGCCGCGCGCCCGCCGGCGGCCGCGCTCGCGATGATGGGGCAGCGGCGGCCGCCGGAGATCGCGCCTGTCGGGCGGATCCTCGACGTGAGGGGCAGGGTGACCGGCGTGATCACCTCCGAGCTGGGGAGGTCGATGGCGGTGAGGAACCTGCCGAAGCGAGCCAACCGCGTGCTGAAGCAGGACGCCCCCGGCGTCCTGGCGATGGCCGGGCCCAGCACGTTCTACCTGACCAGCGGGAGGAAGGGGGGCGGCGGCGTGGCGATCGGCCAGGTGATTGCCGGCGTCAAGACGTTGCCCACCGTGGGCAAGGACGACCCGATCCGCTCGGTCCGCATCCTCCGCGTCGGCCAGGCCGCCCGCGACTTCAACACGAGTGACGAGGGGTTCAAGGAGCTGATGGGAAAGTAGGGGCGGCCCTTGTGGCCGCCCCGACGGCAGACAATGGGGCGGCCTTGCGGCCGCCCCTCTCGCACAACGAATCACCATCCGACGTCCAGGACCACCGATCCGCCTCTCACTCCCGCCAGCCGCAGCCCCTGAAGCGCGTTGCGCACGCATTCCGGCGCTGGGCGCACGGCGTTGGCGCCCGTCACCGCCTCCACCCTTTCCACCGCTCCGCCTCCGCCGAAGACAAGCCGCAGCCGCAGCGTGCCCGTCTCCGGCGTGCAGCCGGCAGCCGACAGCGCGCGCTGTACCGTGACGGTAATCGTCTCGCTTCGGACGAAACGTCCGGTGAGACGGTTCTCCAACAGCCGGACGCGCACACTCGCCTGCGCCTGACGTGGCGGCGACACAAGGTCTGGCGCCGTCGAGAGCACGGTGCCGCGGCCGCGGTCTTCGGCCCGCCTCGGGCTCGCCAGGGAGAGTGACTCGGCGGCCACCTGCATCTTGGCCACGCCCGGCATCCCTCCAACCGCGAGGTCGCTCACGCCCTCGGGCAGCGGCAGCGGCTGCTTCACCGTCTCGAGGCGTCCGTCCTGACGGCGCCGCCGCTGATCGATCGCGACAAACGACGTGTACTCCGTCAGCAGCCCGTACTCGAGCCCCAGTTTCGTGATGGCCGCCTTTCTCGCGGCCTCGGCCCCCGTGGCGCCCGCCTCCGTCCCGGCCCCAGTAGCGCCGGCCTCCGTTCCGGCAAGGTCGAGCACCGCGAGCCGCTCGCGCGCCCACAGGTAGCGGAGCGCCTCGGCGCCGGTGACGAGACGGCTGCGGTCCACCTTCACGCGGCGCTCGAACCTTCCCTCGCCCGTAAAGCCGCTGACGACGATCTCGCCGGCCGGCTCGCCGCGGTACTTGCCGGCGAGCACGAGCGGCCGCGCGGCGAAGACGTCGGGGATCTTCCCCGGCTCGAGGTCGTAGGCGTCGAAGCCTGGCGTGCGCACGTCGATGCCGGTGAGCAACGGCGACTCGATGTACTCGAGGAACCGCGATGCGGCGCGCGGCGCCTCGCCGGGACCAAGGACGACGAAGGGCAGCCCTTCGCCGGCGCGTGCGAGCCCCTCGACGAGGTGGCGGTTCACCGAGCCGCCGATCCCGAACGCGAACACGCTCGCATCGTCCAGGCGATCGCGGACGAGTGCGAACGCCTCGCGCTCGACGTTCACGTACCCGTCGGTCGCGATCACGATCGTGCGGGCCACGTCGCGGCGCGCCCGGGGCAGGTCGAACGCCCGCCGAAGGGCCGGCAGCAGCTCCGTGCCGCCGCCACCCGTCTGGCGCTCGATCTCCTGGAGCGCGCGGGCCTTGTTGACCTCGGTCGCCGGGAGCGACGCGGGCGAGAGCACGTAGGAACCGCCCGAGAAGAAGAGGATGTTGAAGCTGTCGTCGGGCTGCAGGCGGCCGAACAGGTTGCGCAGCAGCGCCTTGGTGGTCTCGAGCGGGAAGCCGTGCATCGAGCCCGACACGTCCACGATGAAGACGTACTCGCGCGGCGGGACCAGTGCGGGCGAGAAGCGGCGAGGGGGCTCGACCAGGCAGAGGAAGAAGCGCTCGCCGCCCGACTCGTAGAGCATGAGGCCGGTCTCGATGCGGTCGTCGGCGAGCTGGTAGCGGATGACCAGGTCCTTGTTCGCGGCCGCCGCCTCGTCGCCGAGCGTGAGCCGGGCGCGCGTCGCGGAGGGGTAGTCAATCCTCAACGCGTGCGACGGCGAGGTGACGCGCTTCAACGCCATGCCGCCGCTGATGCTCGCGCTGAAGTCGAACCGGGTCCGGTCGGCCTCGCCGCTCCGCAGGTAGGGGTTCTGCACCCAGCGCTCCGGCTCGGGGGCGGTGGCGGCGTCGGACGTGGAGTAGCGCGGCCCGACGACCGTCGGGTACACGAACTCGTAGACGCCTCGCTCCGGCACGAGCAGCTCCGAGTACACCAGCTCGACCCGGATCTCGTCGCCGGGCAGGATGTTCGCGACGTTCATCTGGAAGACGTTGGGGCGCTGCTGCTCGAGGAGCGAGGCACTCTGGCCAGACTCCCGCGCCTGCTGGTACTGCCGCCGCGCCTCCTGCCGTTCCTCGATGCGGGCCGTGATCACCCGATCGCCGATCGTCATCTTCATCCCGTGCACCGCCGCCCGCGTGGAGCCGGGGAAGACGTAGATGGCTTCGAGCGCGTGCTTCCCCTCGTTCCGGTAGACCTGCGTGACCTTCACGCGCGCGATCACGCCGGCGATGTCCACCTGGGCCGAGGTCGCCTTCAGCGGCAGCCGGTCGGTGGAGGGGTCGTCGCCATGCACGAAGAAGTAGGGAGAGAGGGTCCTGGTGTCGGGGGGATGTTCGGTGGCGGCCGCGGCGGGCTGCCACGACAGCAGCACGAGCAGCAGGGCGAGCAGTAGTGTCGGCATGTTCATCTCCCGGCAGCGTCATGCTGCCTCTGGAGGATGAACGGCGACGCTGGAGTTTCTTGCAGGCAGCCTATTCCCGCCAGGTCGCCCCGCCGTCGTCGGTGGTGAAGCGGCGGCCGTCGGAGGCGTGGACGGTCGCCCGGCGGTCGCTGTCGGCGAGGACGGCCACCAGGTCGAGCCGCTCGGGGAAGGGAACGGCGTGCCAGGTCCGGCCGTCGGTGGTGCGCAGGACGAGCCCCCGGCCGCCCACGACCCAGCAGACTTCCGGGGACGGCGACGAGCCTGCGACGAGCCGGCCGGCTCCCGTGTACTGCAGCTGCCACGTGCGGCCAGCGTCGGCGGAGCCGAAGATCCTGGCACCGGGATCGAGTCGCCAGAGGAGCGGCCTGGCGCCGGCGCCTTTCACGATGGCGGCCTGCGAGCCCTCGCCCCGGGCCGTGGACACGACCTGCTCCGGTGCGGCGAGAGCCGCGTCGGCGGCGGCCTTGGAGCCGGTGGGAGCGGCGACCCTGGGAGCGGCCGCCTCGCCGGCCTTGAGGCGTGTTGGTCTCACGCCGAGTGCGCCGCCGGCCGCGCGCGGCTGGGCCGTGTGCGCCTGCGCCTCGGCCATCGCCTCAGGCTCCGCGGAAGGAGGGGGCTGCGAGGGCGGCGCGGCCACAGGGGCGGCGGCCAGCTGCGGGACCGGGGCAAGCGTGGCGCTCTGCCCGGCTTCCGCCTCGTCGGCCCTGAAAGGCGCGGCTTCCAGCTTCGCCTCGGGCCTGTCTGCCACGGCCTTGTCCCGCGTTCGCGCCAGCACCCGTGGCGTCTCGTTCACCGCCTCCTTCTCTTCCTCGTTCCCTTCCTCGCGCTTCGCGCGCGGCGAAGCCGCCTCGGCAAGTTGCGCAGCACTCGGAACGGCCTTCCCGGGGAGGAGCTGGGAGGTGCCGGGCGCCTCCGGCGGCGTGGGTGACTCCGCGGGCGCGGTGGCGACGATCGAGTCGGGGGAAAGGTTCGGCTGGAGAACGGCCGCGGGCTTCAGCGCCACGTAGATGATTGCCGCGCTGGCGAGCGCGGTCGCGGGGACGAGCCAGCGGCGCCAGCCGGCGAGCCACCACGAGGGTGTCCGGGCCGGCGCGTTCGCGGGAATGGCGGCCGGCTCGGGCATCGTGGCCATCATCGCGAGCGCCTGCTGGCAGCGCTCGCACGAGGCGAGGTGGGGCTCGAGCGCCTCGCGCTCGGGGCGGGCGAGTGTCTGCTCGACATAAGCCGACAGCTCATCCGCGGCCGGGCAGGCATCAGCCGAGCCCGCCGGCCCGTCGCTCATCGCGGCGCGCAGCAGCCGGTCCATCTCGGCATCCCGATCGCGGTCGCGTGCCACTTCACCCTCCATCATTCGGAACGACGCCGACGCCTGGTCTTGCAGGCCCCCTTGAGCCTTGAGCCCTGAGCCCTACTCCGGCGGCAGCGCCCTCGCCAGGTCGAAGGCTGGATCCGTGCGTGCCAGCTCGAAGGCGTCGGCCACCTGGGTGTCGTTCATCCCGTGGCGCTCGCGCAGCCGGCGCTCGACTTCCTGCCGCAGGCCGGTGCGGCAGCGGGCCAGCTTTCGCGATACGGTTGCCTCCGACTCGCCGAGCACCCGGCCGACCGCCGCCAGCTTCAGCTCCCTCGCGTAGTAGAGGGAGAGCCGCAGGCGGTCGCGTGCGGGCAGTTGCTGCAGCGCGGCAGCCAGCGCCGCGCGCACCGCGACGAGCCGTCGCGATCGGTCCACCTCCGGCGGTTGGGCCGGTACCGACGGTTCGCCCGGCGTGCCCGGCTCGGGGAGCGGCTCGAGCCGGCGGGACGCGCGCGCCCGGTCCACCGCGCGCTGTGCGAGGACGGCACGCAGCCATCCGTTCAGCGAGCAGCGCCCGTGGAAGTAGTCGAACAGCGACCGGCGGACGCCGTCGCGCTCCTCGGTGCCGAACAGGTCCGCGTACAGCGAGTCGGCCAGCTCGCGGCCGGCGCCTGGGCCGGCGGCGGAAGCGGCCGCCAGCAGTGCCGGCCTGAAGTCGTGGACGAAGTGTTCCCACGCCGGCTCGCTGCCGCGTGCGCAGGCTCCTGCCAGTGCGAGGTCGGCGAGGTGCAATCCGCCGAGGTACTCCTCGGCCTCGCGCTCCGAAGGCGGCGCCTCGCGGAACCGGTGCGCGAGGCTTCGCCGCAGCGACGCCTCGAAGTCGGCCTCGGCAAGGCCCCACCGCGCGGCACCTGCCCGGTCGTAGAGGCGCCGAACCAGCGCTGGCGCAATCTCGGCGGCGGCGGTCGACGCCCTGGAACCTCTCATCGGGACCGCCCTATTCTACGTTCTCTGACGCCGGCAGGGACGCCGGCGCTACTCCGTTCGGGCGGCGCTGCCCGACGGCGGGCTGAGTTGACCGGGCGCGAGCCGCCGGGTCAACATGGTGCGCCCTCGTGTCGAATCGTTCGAAGTCCATCCCATCGGGACAGGAACCATGCTCAACCGACGTCTTCTTCTTCCCGCCCTGTTGATCCTGACGCTTGCGGGCGCCGTTGGGTCGGCGCAGGGCCCGGCTCACGGCACCGCGAAGCGGGCACCGGGACGGACCTCGGCGGACGTCCTCACGCGGCCCGAGCTGACCGGCTACCGCGAGACGAGCCGCTACGACGACGTGATGGCGTTCATGGAAGCGATGGCGGCGGCCTCGCCGCAGATCCATCTCACCACCTACGGCTACACCTACGAGGGGCGGTCGCTGCCGCTCGCCGTCATCGGCGCGCCGGCGGCCACGCCCGAGGCGGTGCGCGCCACCGGGAAGACGCGCATCTACATCCAGGGGAACATTCACGCGGGCGAAGTGGAAGGGAAGGAGGCCGCGCTCTGGCTGCTGCGCTCGATCGCGAAGGGCGAACGGGCCGCCTGGTTCCGGTCGGTCGTCCTGCTGATCAACCCGATCTACAACGCCGACGGCAACGAAAAGGTGAACCTTCGCAACCGTGGCCGCCAGTACGGCCCGATCGGGGGCATGGGGCAGCGCTACAACGCCCAGAATCTCGACCTCAACCGCGACTGCACCAAGCTCGAGACGCCCGAGGGGCGCTCGCTTGCGAAGCTGCTGACCGACTACGACCCTCACGTCGCGGTGGACCTCCACACGACCAACGGCAGCCCTCACGGCTACTACCTGACGTACCAGACCTCGGTCAGCCCGAACACGTCGCCAGGGTTGACCGCGCTGGCGCGCGGCCGCCTCCTGCCGTTCATCACCGCGCAGGTGAAGGCGAAGCACGGCTGGGACTACTTTTACTACGGCAACCTCTCGCGCCAGGGGGAGCGTGCCTGGTACAACGACCTCGATCTCTACAAGCCGCGCTACACGCAGACCTACTTTGGCCTCCGCAACCGGGTCGGCCTCCTCGTCGAGACCTACTCCTACGCGAGCTTCGAGGACCGCATCAAGTCGAACTACTGGTTCCTCGAGGAGCTGGTGAACTTCGCCGCCGCCAACGGCGAGGCCATCCGCTCGGCGACCGCGGCGGCCGACGCCGAGTCAATCGTCGGCAGGCAACAGGCGGTGCGCGGCAGGCTCGTGAAGGACCCCGACCCGGTCCCGATCGTGCTCGCCGACTCGGTGGACGAGCGGAACCCGTACGTGCCCGACCGGCCCATGCTGCGCCGCGTGGCCGGTACCGAGCGCGTCGAAACGATGCCGCACTACGCGACGGTGGAGGCTGCCGAGACCAGCCTTGCGCCGCGAGCGTACCTGGTCCCGGCCGTTCCGCCGCCGGCAGGCGAGAAAGCCGACTCCGGGCGGCCCCCGTTTCCCGGCGGCCCGCCAGCCGCGGGACGAGGGCCCCAGCCGGCCTCTCCCTTCCGCGACAACCAGCAGATGCTCGCGCGGATCGTGGACCGGTTGACAGCGCACGGCGTCCGCTTCCACAGGCTCGAGTCGGAGAGGACGGTGGCTGCCGAGCAGTTTCGAATCGAAGCGTCCACGGTGCAGGAGCAGAGCTGGCAGAACATGAAGATCCGCGAGATCACCGGGAGCTGGGAGGCCACCGGCGCGAAGCTGCCGGCCGGCTCGCTCGTCGTGCCGATGGATCAGCCGCTGGCCCGCCTGGTGTTCGTGCTGCTGGACGCGCGCTCCGACGACGGGCTCATGGCATGGGGGCTGCTGGACGACGTGCTGGCAAGGACGCCCGAGCCGGCCGTGTACCCCGTGCTGAGGACCATGACCGCGGTGCCGGAGTAAGATCGTGTTCGGGACGTCCCGAACACGACACGAGGAGGGCGCGATGAACGTCGATCACATCCACTGGCTCGGGCACGCGACGTTTCGGCTCGAGGACGGCGGATCGCAGATCTACTTCGATCCCTGGAAGCTGCCGGCCGGGGCCCCGCGGGCGGACGTCATCCTCATCACGCATGCCCACTACGACCATTACTCGGAAGACGACATCGCCCGCATCGAGCAGCCAGGCACGCTCTTCGTCGCGCCGCCCGACGTCGCGGCGAAGCTGAAGGGCCGCAAGGTGACGAGCGCCGAGCCGGGCGGCACCTACCGGGTCGGCCCGGTGACCGTGGAGGCAACGCCGGCCTACAACCTGGACAAGGACTACCACAAGAAGAGGGAGCACTGGGTCGGCTACATCGTGACGCTCTCGAGCGGTCAGCGCATCTACCACTCGGGCGACACCGATGCCATCCCCGAGATGGACGACGTCGAGGCCGACGTGGCGTTGATGCCCTGCGGCGGCACCTACACGATGACCGCCGCCGAGATGGCCGAGGCGGCGAACCGCTTCAAGCCCTCCGTGCTCATCCCCATGCACTGGGGCGACATCGTCGGGCAGAAATCCGACGCGGAAGCCGTGGCCAAGGCGTTCAAGGGCCGCACGGTTATCAAGCAAGTTGAGAAGTAGGGGCGACCTTGTGGTCGCCCTTCGGGGCCCTTGTGGCCGCCCGCTGGAATTACGCTCCCGCCTCCAGCACCTTCTCGATCAGGCGCGACTCGGGTACCGCCCCCTCGACCCTGATCGTCTCGTTGATCACCGTCAGCGGGACGGCTTGCACCTGGTAGCGGTTCGCGAGGTGGGGGAATTCGGTCGCCTCCACCATGTCGGCCGACACGAGATCGCTGGCGAGCGCCAGTTTGTGGGCGAGCACCACGGCCCGCGGGCAGTACGGTCAGGTTGGCGTGACAAACACCTGCAGGTGCACCGGCTTGGTGAGGCGCGTCAATGCCTGCCGGGTGGCGTCGGCGAGCTTCACGTCGCCGGTGCCCACCATGCGGAGCCCTTCGACGAGCGAGCTGAACTCGTATCCGGCGGGAATCCCGTACAGCCGCACGCCGTGGTGCGTCGCCCCACCGTCGGCCAGCAGGACGACCGCGGGGATCTTGTCCACGCCGTACTCCTGCGCGCGCGCCTCGTCGGCCTGGAAGTCGAGCACCTCCAGCGACAGCTTCTCCGACTGCTGCGAAACCTCCTCGACCAGCTCGCGCGTTTCGCTGCAGTAGTCGCACTCGAGCGCGCCCCCTTCTCCCTGGGTGAACATCACGATCTTGACGGGTCGCTCGATCGCGGCCAGCGCGTCCCGCACCTGCTTGCGAACCTTGTCGTCCAGCAGCGGCACGTCGCCCCCCTTTCGTCGGTGTTGCGGCAGGCCCGCCTCCATTCTACGCGCACTGCCGCCGCAGGAATTGACGAGCTCGTTACAGCCTCGTGATCCGCTTGACGGAATTGCGCGGACGTTCGCCGACCTCTTCCGATCACTCCGGAACGAATCTGTTGATCGCCGGCCGGACCACAAGATGCACCGGGGTCACGGACGGTCGCAGCCCGGCTCTCGGCATGCGACCGCTCCCGACGCTCCTGGCGCCTGCCATCTGCGCTTCCCGGGAGGCCGTCGGAGCAACCCGGTTGGGGCCTCCCGAGAGCAGCTTGCGAATCCGCACATCAAGAGGAAACAGGACGATGGCATCTTCGTCGCGACCCTTCGTACTGACGCTATTGATCGCGGTCCTTCTCGTCCCCGCCTGGGCCGGCGCGCAGACCGTGACCAACGCGCGCATCGTGGAGTTCGTTCCCTCACCCGATCACTCGGAACGGTTGTCGGACGGCCGCGCGGTGGTCCAGCGGTACGTGATGGAGGTCTACCAGGCCGGCGCCAGTCAGCCGTTCCACACGGTTGACATGGGTAAGCCGTCACCGCAGTCGGACGGCAAGATCCGGTTCGACTTCTCGGCGACCGTGGCGGCGTGGCCGGCGCCCGGCGGCGAGTACCAGGCGAGGGTGGCAGCCGTCGGTCCGGGCGGCGAAGGAGTGAGCGATCCCTCGAACCGCTTCACCGTGAGCAGCTGCTCCTACACGCTCTCGCGCTCGTCGGCGCTGTTCCCGGCGGGGGGCGGCGGCGGTGAGGTGGCGGTCACCACCACCTCGGGCTGCGCCTGGACGGCCAGCGAGGGTCTCTCGTGGGTGACGATGATGACGGCGGGCGCCACCGGCTCGGGCCGCGCGACCTTCAGCGTCGCCGCCAACAGCGGCACCAGCGCGCGGGCCGGGACGATTACGGTGGCGGGGCAAGCCTTCCAGGTGACCCAGGAGGGCAGCTGCAGCTACTCGCTGTCGCCCTCGACGGCCTCGTTCGCAGCCTCAGGCGGTACGGGATCGATCAGCATCACCGCCGGGTCGGGCTGCGCATGGACGGCCGCGGCGAGCGCCTCGTGGGTCTCGGTCAGCACGGCCAGCGGGAGCGGCGCAGGGACGGTCCGCTACACCGTGGCGGCCAACACCTCCACCAGCAGCCGCAGCGCCACGGTGACGGTCGCGGGGCGGGTGCACACGATCTCGCAGTCGGCCGCGAGCGGTAGCGGCGGCGGGACGCCGGCCACGAGCCTTCCCTCGCCGTGGACGAACGGCGACGTCGGGTCGGTGGGCCTCTCCGGGTCGGCGAGCTACTCGTCTGGCGTCTTCACGGTCGTCGGGGCCGGCGCCGACATCTGGGGCAGCGCCGACAGCTTCCACTTCGTGCGCCGATCGCTGGCCGGCGACGCCGATTTCGTGGCCCGCGTCACCAGCGTCCAGAACACCAACTCGCTTGCCAAGGCCGGCATCATGCTGCGGGCGACGACGGCGTCGAACAGCCAGCACGTGATCCTCGACGTCAAGCCGAACGGCGGCGTGGAGTTCATGACGCGCACGAGCACGGGCGGCTCGACCGCGTACGTGGCGGGGACCACCCAGGGCTTCCCGGCCTGGCTCCGCCTCGCGCGCCGCGGCAGCACCATCACCGCGTCCGTCTCGTCGGACGGGCGCACGTGGCGGACGGTCGGCTCGCGCAGCCTCTCGCTGCCCTCGACGGTGCAGGCCGGCCTGGTGGTGAACAGCCACAACGCGTCGGTCCGCAACACGTCGCGCTTCGACCAGGTGTCGGTTGCAGCCGCCTCGGCCGAAGCGCCGGCGGCGTCCACGGGGCTGCCGTCACCGTGGCAGACCCTCGACATCGGGAGCGTCGGGCGCGCGGGGTCGGCAACCTACTCGTCGGGATTGTTCACCGTCCGCGGTGCGGGCGCCGACATCTGGGGCACCGCCGACGCGTTCCGGTTCGTGTACCGGCCGCAGCTGTCGGGCGGCGAGATCGTGGCGCGCGTCACCTACGTGCAGGGCACCCACAGCCTCGCCAAGGCCGGCATCATCCTCCGCGACGGAACCGGCGCCAACGCCCGGCACGTGACGCTGTCGGTGAAGCCGAATGGCGGGGTGGAGTTCCTCCGGAGGGCGTCCACCTCGGGTAGCACCGCATACCTCGGGGGCACGACGCAGGCATTTCCGGTGTGGGTGCGGCTGCGCCGCAGCAGCTCAACGGTGACCGCCGCCGTCTCGGCAGACGGCACGACGTGGCGCACGGTGGGCAGCACCACGATCTCCACGACCACGCCGCTCATGGGGCTCATCGTCAGCAGCCACGACACGGGGGTGCTGAACCTCTCGAAGTTCGATCGCGTCACCGTGAGGTAGCGGACAATGGAGAACCCCCGGCCACCGCGCGGTGACCGGGGGTTCTTCTGAGCGCCGAGCTGGGAACGAACGCTAGCCCCTGATCTCCTTCACCAGCTCCGCGGCCTTGTACACCTTCTCCAGGGCCTCGAGGATGGCGCGCGAGTCAACCGAGACGGCACGGTTGATCGACTCCTCGTAGATGAAGTAGCCGGGCAGCATCTGCAGGTTGCCGTCGAAGATCAGGCCGACCACCTCGCCCTTCCGGTTCACCATCGCCGATCCGCTGTTGCCGCCGACGATGTCGTTGGTGGTGACGAGGTTGAAGGGGGTCTTGAGGTTCAACGCCGCCTTCGCCTCGGCCCAGCGCGGGGCCAGGTCGTACGGCGGCTCGTTGCCGTGCTCGGCGGCCCGCTGGTAGAGACCGGCGATCGTCGTGTACGGCGTCACCTTCTTGCCGTTCTCCATGTAGCCCTTCACCGTGCCGTACGACAGCCTCAGCGTCCCGGTCGCGTCGGGGTAGGCGCTCTGGCCGTACACGACGAACACCGCCTGGCCGATCTTCGGATAGGCGGCGGCCTGCACCGTCGTGACCTGCTCTTCGTACTTCTTGGCGATCGCCTGGGCGTCGGGCTCGAGCGAGCGCGCCAGCACGATGAACGGATCGGTGGAGACGTCGATCGCGCCGCGGCCCCCGGCCCGCAGCAGGTTGCGGATCTCGGGATCGGTCAGGCGGGTCTTGTCCACCAGTTCGGCCGCTCTGGCCGCCGGCGTGGCGCCGCCGAGGATTCGCTTGGTGATGGCGTGGTCCACACCCAGCTGCTCGACCATGAACGCGAGCGACTCGGTGAGGTTCAGCTTCTCACGCTCGAGGTTGATCTGCGGCTCCCCGCCACCGGGCCGGCCCGCTGCGGCGGGGCCGCCCCCACGCGGGCCGCGCGCCTCCTCGGCGGCGTTGGCCGGCGAATAGGCTTGCCTGACG
>DAOPQX010000010.1:0-24805 GCA_035348395.1 Vicinamibacterales bacterium
GCCTCGTGCTCTTCAGCCATACGCCTCCCGTTCCTGCTGCACAGGGAATGCTCTCGCGGGTTCTCGGCCGTAAAGGAGTACGATATTACACTACGAGCCGGGGGGGTCGTGCAGCAGCCGGATCCGTACAAGAGCATCCTCGAGGCGTTGCGTGACGGGGTCTACGTCGTGGACCGCAACCGCCTCATCACCTACTGGAATCCGGGAGCCGCGGCGCTCAGCGGGTACACGGCCGAGGAGGTCGTCGGGCGCTTCTGTTTCGACAACATCCTCCAGCACGTGGACGCGGGCGGCAACAACCTCTGCCGCAACGGGTGCCCGCTGGCCGCGACGATCGCGGACGGTCAGCCGCGCGAGGTCGAGGTCTACCTGCGGCACAGGGACGGGCAGCGCGTGGCGGTCAAGGTTCGCGCCATGCCGCTGCGCGACGGGAGCGGCCGCGTCACGGGCGCGGTGGAGGTCTTCTCGGAGAACGAAAGCGCCCTGGCCGCCCGGCGTCGCCAGGTCGACCTCGAACGCGCCGCGCTCAGCGACCCGCTCACGCTGGTGGCCAACCGGCGGTTCGCGGAGGGGACGCTGGCCTCGAACCTCGGCGAGGTGAAGCGCCTCGGCTGGCGGCTCGGAATCATCCTCGCCGACGTCGACCTCTTCAAGGAGGTCAACGACACCTACGGGCACGTCACCGGCGACCGGGCGCTGAGGACGATCGCCGCGACGATGGCGGGCGCCGTGCGGATCTACGACCTGGTCGCGCGGTGGGGCGGGGAAGAGTTCATGGTGATCTGCCCCGGCATCGACGCGTCCGACCTGTTGCGCCTGGCCAACCGCGTGCGCACGCTCGTGAGCCGCTCGGGGCTTCGCCTCGACGACGGCCAGTCGCTGTCGCTGAGCATCTCGATCGGCACCGCCGTCGCCACCGAGGACGACACCGTCGAGTCGCTGCTCGCCCGCGCCGACGCCGCCCTGTACCGCAGCAAGGCGGAGGGGAGGAACAGGGTGACGATGGGGTGAGGACGCCGAAGTACAACTACCGGTTCCTGCCGTTCAGGATCCAGCTCGTGATCGTCTCCGCGAAGCCCGGCGCGAATTCCTTCTTCAGCATCGCGTACTCGGTCGGGGCCCCTGTTGCCGACTCCTGGTAGAGGTGGTTGGCGCGCGGCACGACCACGATCGTGTGGTCACGGTGCCCGCCCCTCTCGAAGGCCGCCTCCATCGCTTCCCGGTTCGGCCCGGCCGGCACCTGCGTGTCGTGCTCGGCGAAGATGGCGAGCGCCGGGCACGCCAGCTTCTCGAGCGCCGGGACGGGATCGTAGGTGAGGAAGTACCGGAACCACGGCGTCTTGAGACCTGCGACCTGTTGTTCGGCCGCGCGGGCAGCGGCGGCGTCGAGGTCGCCGATTGCCTTTCGCTGCGCCTCGGGCAGCCGTCCCAGCGCTTCGCTGGCCAGCGCGCGCACCTCGGCCGTCAGGGCCTCCAAGCCTTCTCCCGACCGCGCCGCCGCGAACATCCTGCGCTGCAGCGCGCCGTTCTTGCGGATTTGTTCCTCTGGCACGCCGCTGGCGCGGCCAACCAGCTCGTTCTGCGCCAGCATGATCTGCTCGCCGGTCTGCGCGGGGCCGGACAGCAGCACGACAAAGGAGACGTCGCGCGACCGGTTCGCCGCCATTGGCGCCACGATGCCGCCCTCGCTGTGCCCGAGCAGGCCGATGCGCCGGGCGTCGATCTCCTTTCGCGTCTTCAGCCACGCCACCTGCGCGAGCGCATCGTCGGCGAAGTCGGAGGAGGTCGACTGGGCGACGCTGCCGGTCGACCCGCCCACGCCGCGGTCGTCGCACCGCAGCACGGCAACGCCGGCGCGGGTCAGGTGGTCGGCCAGAAGGCGGAACACCGGCATCCCCAGCACCTCTTCGTCCCGGCTTTGCGGCCCGCTCCCGGTGAGCAGCACGACGGCCGGATGCGGCCCCGCGCCAGCCGGCAGCGTGAAGGTGCCGGCCAGCCGGATCGCGCCGCTCGTCACCTGCACTTCTTCCTGAACGTAGGGCGGGTTTGCGGCGCCGGGCTGCGCGGCCGCCGGCGCGGTGAGGAAGACGAAGACGAGGACGAGACCGATCGAGAGACATCGCAGCATGTGAACCTCACACGGTTGTCAGTCAGTGTCCGCTGTCACAACGGCTCGTTCCCCTGGTCGGCAGGCGGGTTCGCTTGGGCGCTCGGTCATATCGTGACGCCGGCCACCACGATGTAGGCGACGATCGCGAGGAAGGCGACGACCAGCGCGATTGCCTTCGGGTTGCCGAAATTGATCGTGTAGCCGATCCCGAAGCGCTTCTCCACGAAGATCGACGGGTCGTCGCGGTTCACGTAGAAGATGCCGAGCACCCAGCGCGAGTTGTCGGCGAGCCCGTTGGTGAGCGGGGCCGAAGCGGCCGGGCGCTCGAGGCGCGCACCACCTTGCCCGTACCGCAGCGCGATGTAGAGCCCTCCTCCCACCGCAACCACCAGGAGCACGGCAACGAGCGCCATCAACGCGGGCGGCATCCCCGCCGCGAGGCCCAGCCCCGTCCTGATCGCGAAGATCGACATGAGCGCCAGCATGGCCGTCATGACGATCACGACCAGCGCCAGGTAGTTGGCGCTCACCTGCCGGAAGCGCTGCTGCGCGGCCAGCGAGATGCCTCCGTCGGGGTGACGGATCGCCCGCTTCGCCCGGGTCATCAGGCACGCCATGACCGCCATCGCCGTCCCCAGGAGCAGCGTCGTCAGCGGCAGCAGCATGACCGACGAGAACGAGCGCGGCGACCAGGCATCGGGCCGGCCTGACGGACCGAAATGGGTCGGTACCTGCGGCGGCAGGTCCGGGTAGCTGACCCAGGCGTACGCGACGGCGGCCAGGCCGCCAGCCAGCGCGACGGCAAGTGACGTCAGCGGCAGCGTCAGCGAGGGATCGGCGGTCGAGAGCGTGGCGGCGGCGGTCGTTGGCGCGCCCGGGGCCGCGAGCGGCCTCGCCCGCAAGTGGGCGCGGATGTAGGCGCCGTAGGACCCGAGCACCAGGACGATCGCCGGCACCAGCGCTGCCAGCGGCGGCGGGCCCAGCTTCAGCGCGAGCATCAGGCCGCCTCGCCCACATACACGCCGAACACCAGCCCCCGCCGGACGACGAACGGCTGGATGAGCAGCATGCCCCCGACGAGCAGCACCTCGAACACGATGATGAGGGCTAGGACGGTGGTCTCGGACATAGGGATCCTTGCCGGGATACGGGCCGCCTCGTGTCGTTACTCCTTCAGGCGATCGAGGCAGCTCTCCGCCGCCTTGCGCAGGTCGCGCTCCGAGAAGCCGGCCTGCCGCATGCGCGCCATCACTTCCCACAGCTCCCGCTCGAGCATCGCGCGGGCCTGGCGTGAAGCCCGCGCGGCCGGCGTGGCCACCTCCGCGCCCGACCGGTCACGGATGATGACGAACCCCTGCTCCTCCAGCACGCGGTACGCGCGGGCCACGGTGTTGAAGTTCACGCCGAGGTCGGTGGCCAGGGTCCGGACGCCGGGAAGCGGCGAGCCGGGCACCAGCGTCCCTGTCGCCACCGCCTCGCGGATCTGCGAGGCGATCTGCTCGTAGGCCGCTTCGCCCGCGTCGCGATCCAGCACCACGACCAACGGCGCCACCATGTGCTGAACTGTATATCAATTGGTAGACAGAATCAAGGGAGGCCTGCATGCAGCTCCGGACGGGAGTGCAGACGTGGGAGGTTGCGCCAACCGTGAGCCGGTGACGCGCCGTGGAAAGGCGCCGCGCGCCTGCGGTTCGTCCGGGCAGGAGCAGGCCCAGGCGTAGACTATCGGGGAGATGCCGGGCACTCCAGTCTTCTCGGTCCGCGGCCTGACAAAGGTCTACGACATGGGCGAGGTGCAGGTCCCGGCGCTCCGCGGGATCGACCTCGACCTCGAGGAGGGGCTTCTCACCGTCGTCCTCGGCCATTCGGGCAGCGGGAAGTCGACGCTGCTGAACATCATGGGTGGCCTCGACGTTCCCAGCTCGGGCCGCGTGTTCTACCGCGGCGAGGATCTGACGGCCGCCGACGACCGGCAGCTGACCGAGTACCGGCGCCGGCGCGTCGGCTTCGTGTTCCAGTTCTACAACCTCATTCCCAGCCTGACGGCGCGCGAGAACGTGGACCTCGTGGCCGAGATCGCCGACGACCCGATGCCGTCGGAGGAGGCCCTCGGAGTGATGGGCCTGCGGGAACGGCTCGACCACTTTCCGTCGCAGTTGTCGGGCGGCGAGCAGCAGCGGGTCGCGATCGCCCGGGCGGTGGCCAAGCGCCCCGACGTCCTCTTGTGCGACGAGCCGACCGGCGCCCTCGACATCTCCACCGGGGTGGTCGTGCTGGAGGCACTGGCGCGAGTCAACGCGGAGCTGGGCGCGACGGTGACGGTCATCACGCACAACGCCGCGATCGCGGGGATGGCTCACCGCGTCGTCACGCTCGGTGACGGCCGGATCGTCGAGGACCGGGTGAACGAGTCGCGGCTCTCGCCGCGGGAGATCCGCTGGTGAGGCGGGCGGGGGGCGGCCGACGCCGCTGGCCGGCACTCGACCGCAAGCTCGCGCGCGATTTGCGAGCCGCGGCCGGACAGGTTGCGGCCATCAGCGCGGTGATCGGGGCGGGCATCGCCGTCCTGGTGGCCATGTTCTCGACCTTCGATTCCCTCGACCTCTCGCTGCGGACCTACTACGAGGAGTACCGCTTCGGCGACGTCTTCGTGTCGGCTGTGCGGGCGCCCCTGTCGGCGGCCGAGCGCGTGGCCGCGATTCCCGGCGTCGCCCAGGTAGAGGCGCGGGTGGTCGCCAGCGTGACGATCGACGTCCCCGGCATGTCCGACCCGGGCACCGGGCGGCTCGTCTCGGTGCCGGGCGATCGGCGGCCTGTGCTGTGCGACCTGTTCCTCCGCGAGGGCCGCTACCTGGAAGCCGGCCGTCCCGACGAGGTGCTGGCGAGCGAGCTCTTCGCGCGGGCTCACGGGCTGGGGCCAGGGGACACGGTGGGAGCGATCGTCAACGGCCGCCGCCGCGAGCTGCGCATCGTCGGGCTCGCGCTGTCGCCGGAGTTCATCTACCAGATCCGGCCGGGCGAGCTGTTCCCCGACAACGAGCGTTTCGGCGTCTTCTGGATGGAGCGGCGCGCGCTGGCGGCCGCGTTCCAGATGGAGGGGGGCTTCAACGACCTCGTGATCGGCTTGACGCGGGGGGCATCCGAGCCGGATGTGATTGCCGAGGTCGACCGTGTCCTGCGGCCGTACGGCGGAACGGGCGCGATCCCGCGAGCGCTTCAGCTGTCGCACTGGTACCTGCAGAGCGAGCTCGAGGGGCTGCGGACGTCGGGCATCTTCGTGCCCGCCGTGTTTCTGGGCGTTGCCGCCTTCCTCCTGAACGTGGTCCTCTCGCGGATGGTCGCGGTGCAGCGCTCGCAGATTGCGGTGATCAAGGCTCTTGGCTACGGCAACGCGGCGATCGGCGCGCACTACGTCAAGTGGAGCCTGATGGTCGCGCTGTCTGGCTCGGCGGTCGGTGCGGTCGGCGGGGCGCTGCTGGGACGCGCGCTGACTGGCCTCTACACCGGCTTCTTTCAGTTCCCGATCCTGCTGTATCGGGTCGACTCGCGCGTGCTGCTGGCCGCGGTCCTGGTGGGCGTGGCGGCGGCGGTGGCCGGCGCCATCGGCGCGGTGAGCCGCGCGGTGCGCCTCCCGCCGGCAGAGGCCATGCGGCCCGAGCCGCCGGCGCGTTACGCGATCAGCTGGGCCGAGCGCGCCGGCCTCAGGGCGCTCCTGTCGCCCGCCGCGCGAAGCGTCCTCCGCACGGTGCAGCGGCATCCCGGCCGGGCCGCGCTGTCGGTGGTCGGCATCGGCCTTGGAGCGTCGCTGCTGGTCGTCGCGAACTTCTCGCTCGACGCCATCGACGTGATGCTCGATTTGCAGTTCAACCAGGCGCAGCGGTACGACCTGGCGGTCTCGTTCGTCGAGCCCACCTCGGCTCGCGCACTCGACGAGGTGGCGCGTCTGCCCGGCGTCCTGCGGGCCGAGCCGTTCCGCGTGGTTCCCGCGCGAATCCGCGCGGGCCCGCGATCGCGCGTGCTCGCGATCACCGGGGTGAGGGCGCGGGCGGAGTTGAGCCGGGTGGTGGACGCGTCCTCCCGCGTCGTGGACCTCGCCCCAGGGGGGCTCGTCCTCTCCGACAAGCTCGCCCGCGTGCTGGGCGTCGGCGTTGGCACGCGGGTGATGGTGGAGGTGCTGGAGGGAGAGCGGCCGGTGCGCGAGGTGCCCCTCGTGGGGCTGGTTTCCGAGTACACGGGGATGAACGCCTACATGGACCTCGAGAGCCTGCACCGGCTGATGCGGGAGGGTGGGACGCTGTCGGGGGCCTACCTGGCGGTGGATCCCGCTCGCCGCGATGCGCTCTACCGCCAGCTCAAGGCCACGCCGCGCGTCAGCGGCGTCCTGAACAAGCGGGCCGCGATGCAGAGCTTCCTCGACACCGTGGCGAGCATGATGTCCCAGATGCAGGCAATCTTCGTGGCGTTCGCCGCGATCATCGCGTTCGGGGTGGTCTACAACAATGCGAGGATTTCACTCGGCGAGCGGAACCGCGAACTGGCGACGCTGCGCGTGATTGGCTTCACGCGCGCCGAGGTGGCTCGCGTGCTGCTCGGTGAGCTGGTGGTCGTGACCGGGCTGGCGGCCCCCTTCGGCCTTGCCGGCGGCTATGGCCTTGCGGCGGCGCTGGTGTGGGCGTACGACACCGAGATGTACCGGCTGCCCCTGGTGATCGGCGGTGGCACGTACGCCTTTGCCGGAGGCACGATCGTCGCGGCGACCGTCCTGTCGGCGGCGGTCGTCCGGAGACGCCTCGACCGCCTCGACCTGGTGGCGGTGCTGAAGACGCGGGAGTAGGGCATGAACGACGCGCGGCGGCGACGGGTCGGGTTCTGGGGCGGCTTGACGCTTCTCCTCGTCGTGCTCCTGGCCTTTGCGCTGTGGCCCCGACGGGTGACGGTGGACACTGCCGTGGTTGACGAAGGACCCCTGCGCGTGACGCTCGAACACGAGGGCCGCACACGCGTCCGCGACCGGTACGTGGTGTCGGCCCCGGTGGCGGGCCGCGTCCAGCGCATCGAGCTCGAGCCCGGCGACCCGGTTGCGGCCGGCAAGACGGTGGTCGCGACGTTTCTGCCCGCCGTGCCGCCGCTGCTCGACGTCCGCGCGAGCGCTGAAGGCGCCGCGCGCGTGCAGGCGGCGGAGGCGGCGCTGGCGCGGGCCCGCGCCGAGCGCGAGCGGGCCCGGACGGAGGCCGGGTTCGCGGCAGTCGAGCGGGACCGGGCCCGGCGGCTGGAGGAGGCAGGCGTCATCTCGGCCCAGGCGCTGGAGGCGGCCGAAACGGAGGCGGCGGCACGCGCACGCGCGCTCGCTGCCGCCGAAGCGGCGGTGAACGGTGCGGCCCACGAACTCGAGGTTGCCCGCGCCGCGCTGATCACGCCGGCGGCCCCGGCATCGGGAAGCCGCACGGGGCAGGCCCTCGCGCTCCGCGCGCCGGCGGACGGCGTCGTCCTGCGGCGGCTGCGCGAGAGCGAGGCGGTTGTGCCGCAGGGCGAGCCCCTCCTCGAGATCGCGGACACCTCGTCGCTCGAGGTCATCGCCGACTTCCTGTCGGCCGACGCCGTGCGGATCGAGCCGGGCCAGAAGGTGTCGATCGAGCAGTGGGGCGGGCCGGCGCCCCTCAACGGGCGCGTCCGGCGCATCGAGCCCTCGGGCTTCCTGAAGGTGTCCGCCCTCGGTGTCGAGGAGCAACGGGTGTGGGTGGTCATCGACTTCGACGACCCTCGATCGGCGTGGCAGGCGCTCGGCGACGGATATCGTGTCGAGGCCCGGGTCGTCGTCTGGGAGCGGGCGCGGGTCGTTCGGGCGCCGTCGGGCAGCCTGTTCCGTGACGGGGATGGATGGGCCGTGTTCACCGTCGAGGACGGCCGCGCGGCGCGGCGCGACGTGCAAGTCGGCCAGCGCGGCGGCACCACCGCCGAGATCCTCGCGGGACTCCGGTCGGGAGAGGTGGTGATCGTCCACCCGCCCGATGCCGTCGGTGACGGCGCGCGCGTCGCCGCGCGGGCGGCCGGAGGTTCGCGGTAACATGCGCCGACGCCGCGTACCTTGAGGCGGCGGCCGGCACGCGTCCGGCGGTGCCCCGCCCGCCGTCAGCCGGCGACATCTGTCCGGCGAGGTGCCCGTTGAACCAGCTCCAGCAACTGATGCCCCGGGAGGGCGCCGAGATCCTGCTCGTGCTCTTCCTGTCGTTCCTGGTCGGCCTCGAGCGCGAGGAGCACAAGGGCGAGGGCGACTACTCGTTCGGCGGTGTCCGCACCTTTCCGCTGATCGGCCTGATCGGCTACGCGACGGCGATGCTGTCGGGCGGCCAGATCGCCCCGGTGGCGGTCGGGTTCGCGGTGGTCTCGGCCTTCATGCTGGTCGCCTACCGGCACAAGATCGGGCAGTCGTCGCTCGCCGGCGCCACCTCGGAGATGTCGGCGCTGGTGACGTACTTGATAGGAGCGCTGGTCCGGACCGGTCACTTCTGGGTGGCGACCACGCTGGGCGTCGTCAGCCTGCTGCTGCTCGAGCTGAAGGTCGTGCTCGAGTCGATGGCCCGGCGGGCCGAGCCGGCCGAGATCCTGACGTTCGCAAAGTTCCTGCTGTTGAGCGCCGTGATCCTGCCGGCCCTGCCAAACCAGCCCCTCGGCCCGTTCGGGATCAACCCCTTCCGGACCTGGCTCGTGGTGGTGGCGGTGAGCGGCCTCTCGTACGCCAGCTACGTGTTTCAACGGGCCACCCGCGGCCGCGGCGGCATCGTGCTCGGCGCGCTGCTCGGCGGGGCCTACTCGTCGACGGTGATGACGGTGGTGCTGGCACGGCGAGCGGGCGGCGAAAATCGCCCGCACCTGTTCTCGGGCGCGATGCTGGTCGCGTCGGGCACGATGTTCCTTCGGCTGATCGCGCTGCTGGCGCTCTTCAACGGCGAGCTGGCCTCGCGGCTTGCGCCCTCGTTCCTCGGCCTTGCCGCGGCGGCCATCGTCGGCGGATTGTTCCTGGCCCGGATCCCCGACCCGCGGGCGAGCGTCCCAGCGAGGCAGTTCGTGGCACGCAACCCGCTCGAGCTGAGGGCCGCGCTCCTGTTCGGCGCGCTCTTCGTGGTCATGCTCGCGGCCACCGACCTGGCCGTCACGCGCCTGGGCAGCGTTGGCGTGTACGTCCTCGGGGCCGTGATGGGCGTCGCCGACGTGGACCCGTTCATCATGAGCATGACGCAGGCGGCCAGGCAGGCGACCCCGCTGGGCGTGGCTGCCGTCGCCGTGCTCGTCACGGTCGCGAGCAACAACCTGGTCAAGGGGGTGTACGCGTTCCTCTTCGCCGATCGCCGGACCGGCACGCTCGGCCTGGCGTCGCTTGCGGCGCTCGCTGCCGCGACCCTGCTGCCGATTGCATTCTTCTAAGGCTGGAATGAAACTCCCTCCATTCATTGCCGAACACCTCGAGCGGATTGACCGCGAGCTGGATCGGCTCGTGCCGCCCAAGGACCAGGCGCCGCCGGTCTTGCACCGCGCCATGCGATACACGCTGCTCGCGCCGTCGAAGCGGGTGCGGGCGGTGCTCACGCTGCTCTCGGCCGAGGTGTGCGGCGGCGGCGCCGAGGCCGCGCTCCCGGCCGCGGCCGCGATCGAGCTGGTGCACGCCTCGTCACTGATCCTCGACGACCTTCCCGCGCTCGACGACGCGGCGCTTCGGCGGGGCCGGCCGGCCAACCACGTGGCGCACGGGGAGGCCATGGCGCTGATGGCCGCCTTCAACCTGTTCGACCTCGCGTTCGCGACGATCGCCCGATCGTACGACGCGCCGGCAGCGCAGCGGCTCACCGCCCTCCTGGCGGGTGCCGTCGGGTCGGAAGGGTTGATCGCCGGCGAGGTGGAGGACCTGCAGGCGGCGGCAGGGACGATCTCGTTCGAGACCCTGGAGCGGATTCACCGCTGGAAGACGGGTGCGCTGTTCGTGGCGGCCGCCGTCGCCGGCGCCGTGACGGCCGGGGGGCGTCCTGACCAGTCGGCCGCACTGTCGGCCTACGCGAAGAACCTCGGGCTCGCGTTCCAGATCGTGGACGACCTGCTCGACGTCGAGGGCGACCCGGCCGAGACGGGGAAGGCGCGGCTTGCCGACGCCCGCAAGACGACCTTCGTCTCGTTCAGCGGCGTGGAGGGAGCGCGCCAGCTGGCGCGGGAGCTGTGCGACACCGCCGTGGCCGCGCTCGCGCCCTTCGGCGCCCGCGCCTCTCGTCTTCGCCAGCTCGCCGACTTCGTCGCGGCACGTCGGAGCTAGCCCCCAGCCCCCAGCCCCTATTACGATTACCCCGTGGCCAACGTCGACGACCTGCGCGCCCGTCTCCGCGACCTCGGCTACCTCGACGCCGGGGTGGACCGGTTCGTGCTCGGGGCGGCCAGTGGGGGGCGGGGCCTGTTGGCCGTCGCCGGCCGCGCGAGCGCGCGGGTCGGCGTCCTGGCGGCGCTGCTGCTCGGCCCCTCGGCGGCGATCGCGCTCGCCGCCCGCCTGCCGGGCCTCGTCACCGGGGTCCGGGACGGGGTCGTGCTGACGCTGTACCTGTCGGCGCTGTTCGGCGTCGCGGTGGCGCTCTTCGCATTCGGCGTGAGCGTGCTGCTCGGGAGCCTGGCGGCTCGGACCGGCGGCGAGCGCATGGCCGCTCGCGCGACGCTGCTCGCCCGCGCGGCCGGCGTGCTCGTGGGCGCGGGCTGCCTTGCCTACCTGGTGCTCTGGTGGCGTGCCGTGAACCCCGAGGGCAGCATCCGGCTTGCCGGCGCCCGCACGGCGGTCGTGCTCGCCTGGGCGGCCTTCGTTTCCCTCTTGCTGGGACACGCCGCCCACGTCACGACGCTCGCTCTGATCGCGCGGGGAAGTGGCCCGGCACCGGCGAGGCGCGGCCCCTTCCGCCGGCGGTGGACCGCGCGCGCCGCGCTCGGGATCGCCGCGTTTGCCGGCGCCGCGATGTTGTTGTGGACGACCACGCGCGGCGAGGGCGCCGGTTCCGCGCCGCCCCCATCGTCGCTCGGCCGTGCCCCCACGGGTGTTCGGCTGACCGTCCTGGCGATCGATGGCGTTGACCTGAGCCTCGTGGAGCGACTCGAAGCGCAGGGGAAGGTGCCGGTGCTTGCGCGGATGGTGACCGGCCCCCGGCTGCGTCTCGAGCCGTCCGACGCGCCAGATCCCGCGCGCACCTGGACCTCGCTGGCGACCGGGATGTCTCCGCAGGTTCACGGCGTGGGCGGCATCGAGGCCCGGCGGGTGAGCGGGATCGGAGGACGCGCGGCGCTGCGCGACTCCGGGCTTGCCGGATCGATCGCGGCGGCGACCGACCTGCTGCGCCTCACCCGCCCCGCGCTCATCACCGGGATGGAGCGCCGGGTGAAGACGTTCTGGGAGGTGGCCGCGGAGGCCGGCCTTTCAACCGCGGTCGTGAACTGGTGGGCAACCTGGCCTGCGGAGGGAACCGGAACCGTCTTGAGCGACCGGGCCGTGTTGCGCCTCGAGCGGGGCGGAGCCCTCGACGCCGAGATCGCACCCGCCAGCCTCTATCCGCGGTTGCAGGGGGTCTGGCCGCGGTTGCGGCAGGAGGCTGCCCGGGAAGTCGAACTCGGGTTTCCCGTCGAAGGCGAAGCGGCCGCGGCGCTCCGGCGCGCGGCGCTGCAGGACGCCCTCGCGGTCAGGCTGACGCTGCTCCTCGCCGCCGGCGAGCCGGGGAGCGAGCGCTTCGACCTCGAGGCCGTTTACCTGCCGGGACTCGACATTGCGCAATACGAGCTGCTCGTGCGCGGCGGCAGCGGCCTCCCCCCGTCGGCGTTGGCCGCCCGCGTCGAGGCGGTCGAACGGTACCACGTCTTCCTCGACCGCCTGCTGAAGCCGCTCGCTGAACGACCCGACCGCCCGGTCGCCTTCATCACCGACCCCGGACGCTCGCCGCGCGCGAGCGATGCGAGCGGTTCCCCGCCGCGGGAGCCGCGTCCCGGCGTCCTCGCGTTGCACGGCGGGCCGTTCCGGGGAACGACGGCGAGCGACGGTGAGCGCGCCGACGTCGTGCCGACGCTCCTCTACGCGCTGGGAATCCCAATCAGCCGCGAGCTGCCCGGCCGTCCGGCGTTCGCGCTCTTCGATCCCGCATTCGTGGAGGCGCACCCGCCGCGGCAGGTCGACACCTACGGTCGCCGCGAGGTCGCGCCTCGGCCCGCCGGCAGCTCACCCCTCGACCGGGAGATGCTCGACCGCCTCAGGAGCCTTGGATATGTGAGGTAGGGGCGGCCCTTGTGGCCGCCCTCACACCTAGAGAAGGCTTGCGGCAAGCGCCGCCAGGCGCGAGCGCACCGTCGTGGTCATCGTCAGGTGGCCGAACTCCTGCTGTCCCTTGAAGCGCTCGACGAGCTGGATGAGGCCGTTGGTGACGGCGCTCGAGTCGGGCACGTCCACCTGGTCGGGGTCGCCGGTGAACACCACCTTGGTGCCCTGGCCGCTGCGCGTCAGCAGCGTCTTCACCTCGTGGTGATTCATGTTCTGCGCCTCGTCGGCGACGATGAAGGCCTCGTGGATGCTGCGGCCGCGCAGGTAGGAGATCGGCGCAATCTCGATGATCTCGCGCGCCACCAGCTCCTGCAGGTCGGCGACCGCACGTGGCGGCTCCTCCTTCCGCCCCGCCCGGCCGCCGGCCCGGCCCGCCTCCTCCAGCGAGACGATGCCCCCCCCGCGCGTGAGGCCGCGCAGGATCAGCTCGAGGTTGTCGATGACGGGGCGGGTCCACGGTGCGAACTTCTCGTCGAGCGTCCCGGGGAGGAACCCGAGCGACTGGCCGATCTCGATGTTCGGCCTGTAGATGATCAGCCTCGCGTAACCCTCGCGAAGCTGCTGGTAGGCGGCGAGCAGGGCCATCAGCGTCTTGCCCGACCCGGCGCTGCCGGCGAGGGTGACCAGCGAGATCTCCGGGTCGGACAACAGCGCGTGAGCGAAGGCCTGCTCGGCGTTCACCGGTGTGATCCCGCGCTCCGACTCCGGCTTCCTCACCACCCTGAAGTACGGCGGGCTTCCCGCCTTGTAGATCGCGTGGGCCGCCTTGCCCGTTTCGGCCGTGCGGATCGTGCAGCACTGGTTCGGCAGCAAGCCTCCGGGCGGCGCGACCTCCAGGACGCGTGACGCCTCGACGCGGGTTTCGCGGTGGAGGTCGGTCAACAGCGACGAGCACGCCTCGGGAACCTCGATCGTCGCCGCTCCCGAGTACAGCTGGTCGAGCGACGAGATCCTCTTGTCGTCGCGGTAGTCCTCGGCCAGCACGCCGAGGGGCCGCGCCTTCACCCGCATTGCGACGTCTCGCGTGACGACGCTGACGTGAGCCCCGGGACGCAGCCGCTTCCATTTCCTCGCGAGCAGGATGATCCGGTCGTCGTTGCTGCGGTGGTCGAACCCGTCCCACGCGTCGACCTCGCTGAGGACGTTGTCGTCGAAGATCAGCAGGCCCGACTCGGGAAGCGGGATTCCCTCGACCAGGCGTGATGGCTCGCGCCCCGACTGGTAGTCGTCCAGCAGGTGCACCACGCGCCGCGCGGCCGCGCCCGTCCCGTTCAGCGCGTCCTTCAAGTGATCCAACTCCCGCACGACCGGGTACGGGATCACGACCACGTTGCCGCGGCCGAGCTTGAACAGCGAGTCCGGATCGTTGACGAGCACGTTGGTGTCGGGAAGGTAAACACGGGCCTCGGATCCGTCGGCAGGCTGCATCGATCCACTCCCAAGGGACACACGCCGAGTCTGCGGCAGTATCGCACGGATCGCCGCACGCACCGTGGTGCCGTGCTTCTGGAACGGATCTCGCTTGTTCCGGCCGAGTCAGGCCGTCGCGCGGCGACGCCGCGTGCAAGGCTGCCTCGTCGAGCGCGAGGAGGAGCCGGCCACTGCCGTCGCAGGACCGTGCAGGAAAGTGCGGGCCAGCCGGCTGAAATGCGCGATCTGCCGCTTGTCCCGTAGTATTATGGCTGGGATGGTTTCTCTCCCTACAACGGAGCGATCATGAAACCCTTCAGCTTCTCTCGTCTGCTCAAGGTGTCAGGGTTGGTAGCCCTCGCGCTCGTTCTGGGCGCTGGCGTCTCCCTGGCGCAGTCGGCTCCCCAGTCGGTCGGGACGACCGGGCAGTCGGCGCAGGCCGCGGGCGACCAGTACCGGACAGCCACGCGGCTCGGCGGATCGACCGCGTTGATCTGCCAGATTCGGAACGTGCAGCAGCTCAAGCGCGAGATGTCGCGGCCGCGGACGCGCGCGCGCGTCGCCGGTGTTCTCGACCAGGCGGGCGTCAGCAAGGCGGCCGCCGACGAGGTCATCTCAATCCTCTCGTCGGGCGACGCGAACCAGCTTCGCGACCAGCCCTTCCAGGTCGGCGACACGATGGCCTGGATGGGCACGCAGTCACGCGGCAAAGCCAACATCATCCGGAACGTCCGGTGGGGCGGCCGGCGGCCGTTCCCCGCGTGGCAGTTCGACGTGGATGACGGCGAGACGCTCTACCACTTCGTGCTGCCGAAGGCCTGCGGCAACCTCGCGTTGAAGTCGAGTGAGCGCAGCCCGAAGGCGATCGCCGAGGAGGCCCGCAAGGCCGAGGAGGCGCGCAAGGCGCAGGAAGAGGCCGCCCGCAAGGCCGAGGAAGCGCGCAAGGCCGAGGAAGCGCGCAAGGCCGAAGAGGCCCGCAAGGCCGAAGAGGCCCGCCGGGCCGAAGAGGCGCGCAAGGCCGAAGAGGCGCGCAAGGCCGAGGAGGCGCGCCTGGCTGCCGAAGCCGAGGCCGCCCGCCTCGAGGCCGACCGCCGCGACCGCATCGACTTCTTCGTGGACGGTGCGTTCGGCAAGGAGCGGCGGCTCCGCGAGGTCGCACTCGCGGCGCCGGTCGCCGGGGCCCTCGTGGCAGAGCGCGGCGTCTGCGCGCCGCTGCTCGGGATCAAGGCCGGTCCCGACCTTCGCATCGCACCGGGCTGGCGGATCGCGCCGGCTCTCGGCGTGGCGATCAACTTCGACGAGACCGACAACACCAGCCTGTTCGCTGAGGCCGAGATCAACCGGTGGTTCGGGCGCAAGGGCTTCATCGGCAGCGGCATCGGCGTGTGGGACTTCACGCACAGCGACACCGTCGCTCCCGTGTGGCTGCTGCAGGGCGGCGGCCAGTTGTGGAAGGGCACCGGCGCGAACGAGAGCGAACTGCACCTGGTCGCGCAGGGCCGCCTGTTCCTCGACAAGATGGACGACATCGAGAACAACTACCAGTTCTGGGGCGGCCTCCGGTACATCTTCCGGTAGCACGCCGCCGATCGCCAGGTTCGACGAGGGCGCTGGGTGCGTTCACCCGCGCCCTCGTGCTTTGTACGGATCGCAACGGCGTGGCCCTCGAGATCGCTGGCAGAAGCGCGAGCCGACAGCCTGAGCGTGCCGCCAGCCTGCTGGTACCCGCATTGCAGTCCCTTCCCTCGAGCACCGGGACCATCAAGCGGGAGGGATACATGTTTCGAGGCTTGACCACACTCGTCGTCGCGGGGACGCTGGGCGTCCTTGCCGCGGGCGACGTGCGCGCGCAGTCGGAACCGCAGAGCACGACAGGGAGCGGCGCACAGTCGAGCGCCTCGCAGGAACCGCAGGGACAGCAGAGCCAGCAGGCCGCTGCCGCCAGGCAGCGGTTGATCGAGGCCCGCGAGTCGCTCGCCGAGGTGGCGAAGATGCCCGAGGCAGCCGAGCTGCAGGGGCAGGGACGTACCGAGGTTTCGCAGGCCATCTCCAACTTCAACGCTCTTCTCACGGCCGAGTCGGACTGGTACGACCAGTACAAGCTGGTGATGCAGAACCTCTTCAATGTGCTCGGCCCCCCGGAGGCCGGGGAGAGTGCCGCGGGCAGCTCGGCTGGCACGAGCGGCAGCTCGACAGCCGGTTCGAGCGCAACGGGGACCGCCGGCGAGGAGGTTCCTCCGGCCCTGCGCAGCAAGCTCGTCGAGTTCCGCCAGAAGCTCATGGCGTTCGGTCGTGAAGCGGGCGCTCCAGACGTGACCGGCGGCGTCAGCAGCACGGTCGGCGCGGGCTCCTCGGAGCCGTCCAGCACTTCGGGCACCTCCGGCACCGCCGGTAGCCCGCCCTCCGCGCAGTCGGGCACGCCGGCGGCCGAGGGCGAGTCGCTGGAGCAGCACATCGACGCCATCGACGACATCATCCAGCAGGCTCTGGCCGGCACGCCCGGCAGCGGAAGCAGCACGGCCGGTACGTCGGGGACCACTGAGAGCACTGCCGGCGCCGCGGGCGCGACCGGCACGACGCCCGGTGTCGTGACGATCGATCGCGAGAAGCTCGATCGCATCCAGTCGCATTTGCAGCGGATGCGCGAGATCGCCCGGTCGAAGGGGATCAAGTAAGCGGCAAGCCGCGCGACCGTCGTCGTAGGGGCGCAACGGTTGCGCCCCTACCGGTATACTGCCGGCATGGCGTCGTACCAGTACATCTTCACGATGAAGGGCCTCACGAAGGTCCACCCCCCCGATCGCAAGGTCCTCGAAGACATCTGGCTCGCGTTCCTCCCCGGCGCCAAGATCGGCGTACTCGGCGCCAACGGCGCGGGCAAGAGCACGCTGCTGCGGATCATGGCCGGCCTCGACCGTGACTTCGCGGGCGAGGCGTTCGCCGCCGACGGCGTGTCGGTGGGCTTCCTGCCCCAGGAGCCCGAGCTCGACCCGTCGAAGACCGTACTCGGCAACATCGAGGAGGGGGTCGCGGAAACCAGGGCCTTGCTCGCCGAGTTCGATCGCCTGAGCGAGCGCCTCGCCGGAGACCTCTCGCCCGACGAGATGGACGCAACGCTCGACGCGCAGGGGCGCCTGCAGGACCGCATCGAGGCGGCCGGCGCCTGGGATCTCGACTCGCGCCTTCAGTTGGCGATGGAGGCGCTCCGGGTCCCGCCGCCCGACGCCGACGTGCAGAGCCTCTCGGGCGGCGAGCGCCGGCGCGTGGCTCTCTGCCGTCTGCTGCTGCGCTCGCCCGATCTGCTGCTGCTCGACGAACCCACCAATCACCTCGACGCCGAATCGGTCGCCTGGCTCGAGCGCTTTCTTCACGACTATCCCGGCACGGTCGTGGCCGTCACGCACGACCGCTACTTCCTCGACAACGTGGCCGGCTGGATCCTCGAGCTCGATCGCGGCCGCGGCATCCCCTGGCAGGGGAACTACTCGTCCTGGCTCGAGCAGAAGGAGCAGCGGCTCGAGCGCGAGGAGAAGCAGGAGGCGCGCCGGCAGCGCATCCTTGCCCGCGAGCTGGAGTGGATCCGGATGTCGCCGCGGGCGCGGCAGGCGAAGGGCAAGGCCCGCCTCAACGCCTACGAGGCGCTGCTCGCGCAGGACGCCGCACCCCGAATCGAGCGGGGCGAAATCTACATCAACCCGGGGCCACGCCTGGGCGACGTCGTGGTCGAAGCCTCCGGGCTGCGCAAGGGCTACGGCGACCGGCTGCTCATCGACAATCTCAGCTTCACGCTGCCCCGGGGAGGCATCGTCGGCGTGATCGGCCCGAACGGTGCGGGCAAGACGACGCTCTTCCGCCTGATCACGGGGCAGGAGCCGCCCGACGCCGGCACGCTTCGGATCGGCGAGACGGTGCGGATCGGCTACGTCGATCAGAGCCGCGACGCGATGCAGGCCGACCGGACCGTGTGGGAGGAGATCTCGGGCGGCCTCGACGAGGTGCCGATCGGGAAGCGGGTGGTCTCGTCGAGGGCGTACGCGTCGTGGTTCAACTTCAAGGGGCGCGGCCAGCAGCGGCCGGTCGGATCCCTCTCCGGAGGCGAGCGTAACCGGGTGCACCTGGCCAAGCTCCTGCGCGGCGGCTGCAACCTCCTGCTGCTGGACGAGCCCACCAACGACCTCGACGTGGACACGCTCCGCTCACTGGAGGATGCGCTGGTGGAGTTCGCCGGTTGTGCCGTCGTCGTCAGCCACGACCGTTGGTTCCTCGATCGGATTGCCACGCACATCCTCGCCTTCGAGGGCGACAGCCAGGTCGTGTGGTTCCAGGGCAACTACCAGGACTACGAGGCCGACCGGCGTCGCCGGCTCGGCGCCGAAGCGGAGCGGCCGCACCGCCTCAAGTTCAGGAAGCTCGTTAGGAGCTAGGAGCTACGGGCCAGGAGCGAGGGGCCAGGGCTGGGCGCAGCGAGCGTGCGGCACGCTTCTTGGTCTCCCCTTTTCACCATGCCGAAACGGATCTCGCCCGCGACACACGCGGCCATCGACATCCTGCTCGTGGGCGCTCTGCTGCTCGGGGGAAGCCTCCTCTGGCACTGCTATCGCCGGCTCAGGGGTCCCCGCACCCGGCGGTGGCGGCTGCGCGGTTGGGAGCCGCTGGGCATTGGCGCGTAGCACGACCGCGGCGCTTCAGAAGGCCGTTCCGGTATCGAAGACCACGCGAAAGCCCTCCCGGCCCCAGGCCCAAGTCCATCCGCCCGAGCGTCGAGTCGCCCCACAGCGCGCGCAGGCCGATCCCGCCGCCCGCCTTCAACCGGCCCAGTCGAGCCGCGGGCCGTCATGAGGCCGGCTCGGCGTCCGGCACGTGCAGGCGGTCTGGGACCGGGTCTGCCTCCGTGAACTCGACCGACGCCGAGTTGATGCAGTAGCGCAGCCCGGTGGGCCGCGGCCCGTCCGGAAAGACGTGGCCGAGGTGGGCGTCGCAGCGCGCACAGCGCAGCTCCGTGCGCACCATCCCGTGGCTGCGGTCCACGAGCTCGACGACGTGCTCGGGGTCGAAGGGCTCGTAGAAGCTTGGCCAGCCGCTTCCGGAGTCGAACTTCGAGTTCGACCGGAACAGCGGCAGGCCGCAGAGGCGGCACACGTACGAGCCGCGCCGCTTGTTGTCGAGGAGGGTGCCGCAGAAGGGTGGCTCGGTGCCCTGGTGGAGCACGATCTGCCGCTCCTCTGGCGACAGGCGCGCGGCAAGCCGGTGTATCGTCTCGCCGTCGAGCGGGGTGAGATCGTAGCCGGAGGCCGACTTCCTGGTGGGCATCGCGCTGCTCCCTTGACTGGCCCGTGCCAGCAACGTTCCTGCCGGATGGTCCATCTTGTCACAACCGGCGCGTCGAAGCGTGCTCGTCCGCCCCAGGGCCGGCTCGACGATCTTTCGTTTTCTGCAGCCGCGCGGCTAGAATCCGACGATGATTCTGCCGTCACTTGCCGCGCTGTTCTTCCTCCTCCAGTCGTCCGCCGCCGCTCCCTCGCAGCCCGACCTGTCACCCGGAACGCGATACGACCCGAAGGTTCCTACGCTGCAGCAGGCGGTTGGGCACGACGTGGGCGAACGTATCTCGTCGCCCGAAGAGATTGCCGCCTACCTGAAGGCGCTCCATGGCGCCGATCCCGCCCGCTCGCGTCTCGTCGAGTACGCGCGCAGCTGGGAGGGGCGTCCGCTGCACGTGCTGATCGTCGGTTCGGCGGAGAGACTGGCGAAGCTCGACCAGGTGAAGGCCGACCTCCGCCGGTTGGCCGACCCGCGGCAGTTGCCGGCCGCCGACGGCGACCGCCTGGTCCGGGAACTGCCGGTCGTGACCTGGCTGCTGCACTCGGTGCACGGCGACGAGACCACCTCGTCGGATGCGGCGCTCGCCGAGGCCTATCACCTGCTCGCCGCGCGCGGCAGCGAGGCGGTGGACACCATTCTCCGCGAGTCGATCGTGCTCATCGATCCGCTGCAGAATCCCGACGGGCGCGCCCGCTTCCTCTCGCACAACCTGCAGGCGGCGGCGGCCCGTCCCGACCCCGACCCGTTGGCGGCGGAGCACGACGAGCCCTGGCCCGGCGGGCGCTCGAACCACTACCTGTTCGACATGAATCGCGACTGGCTCGCGCTCTCGCAGCCCGAGACGCGCGGGCGGGTGGCCCTTGCCCTCGAGTGGTTTCCGCACGTGGTGGCCGACCTGCACGAGATGGGGGGCGACTCGACCTACTACTTCGCGCCCCCGGCCGAGCCGGCGAACCCGTACATCACCGCGAAGCAGTTCGAGTGGCTCAACGTCCTCGGCCGCGAGAACGCACGGCGCTTCGACGAGCGGGGCTTCGCGTACTTCGTACGCGAGGTGTTCGACTCGTTCTACCCCGGCTACGGCGAGTCGTGGCCCATCTTCCACGGCGCCATCGGCATGACCTTCGAGCAGGCGTCGCCCAGCGGGTTGCTGTTCCGCCGCGACGACGACACGGTCCTCAGCTACCGGCAGGGCATCGTCCAGCACTTCACGGCGGCCATCACCAGCGCCGAGACGGCCGCCCGCAACCGGGAGCAGATCCTGCGCGACTTCCTGGAGTACCGGCGCAGCGCGGTACAGGAAGGCGAGCGCGGCCCGGTGCGCGAGTACCTGATCCCGCCGGGCGCCGACCGCGCGCGCCACGACAGGCTGGCCGAGCTGCTCACGCTGCACGGCCTCGAGGTGCGCCGGGCCGGTGAGCCGGTGAAGGCGGGCTCGCGCACGCTTCCGGCCGGGACCCTCGTGCTCCCGCTGGCGCAGCCGGCGTCGCGGCTGCTGCGCAACGTGATCGAACCCACGATCCAGATGGACGAGAAGTTCTTGAAGGAGCAGGAGCGCCGCCGGCAGAAGCGGCTCGGGGATCAGATCTACGACATGACGGCCTGGAGCCTGCCGCTGCTGTTCGACCTCGAGATCGTCACCCTTCCACAGCCCTCCGGCGCGAAGGCGTCGGTGGTCACCCCGCGCCCTGCGACACCCGGCGGCCCGCTTCCGGCGGCGAAGGTCGGGTACCTGCTTCCGTGGGGCAGCGGCACGGCCGCGGTGGTGGCGGAGGCGCTGCAGGCGGGCATCCGCGTCAGGGCCGCAGGAGACGCCTTCACGCAAGCCGGGCGGAAGTACCCGATTGGCACCGCGATTGTCCGGATCTCAGAGAACGGGCCGGACCTCGCCTCCCGGCTCGGGCCGATCGTCGCCCGGCACATGGCCGAGGCCGTCCCTCTCGAGACCAGCTGGGTCGAAGAGGGGATCTCGCTTGGCAGCGACCGCGTCGTGGCGCTCAAGGCGCCGCGTGTTGCGATGGCGTGGGACGTGCCGACCTCGAGCGCCTCGGCCGGCTGGGCGCGGTACGTGCTCGAGCGCCGCTTCGGACAGCCGGCGACTGCCATCCGCACCGCCGCCCTCCGAAACGCCGACCTCACGCGCTACGACGTGATCGTCCTGCCCGCCGGCGACTACACGCAGGCGCTCGGGGAGGACGGCGTCCGGCGGCTGAAGGAGTGGGCGCGGATGGGCGGGACGATCGTGACGCTGGGGGAGGCGTCGCGGTGGGCCACGCGCGAGAAGGTCGCGCTGCTCGAGACGACGACCGAGCTGCGCGGCGGCAAACCCGACGTCGAGCCGGCCGGGGACGAGAAGCCGAAGAAGGTTGCGGCCGGGGAGCCGGCCAAGCCGTTCGACCTCCAGCAGGCGATCCAACCCGACCGCGATCCGCCCGACGCCGTGCCCGGGGCCATCCTCCGCGTCTCGCTCGACACCGAGCACTGGCTCAGCGCCGGCCTCGACGACGAGATCCAGGTCGTGGTGGAGGGGCGGCGCATCTTCACGCCGATCAAGCTCGACAAGGGACGCAACGTGGGCCTCTACGCGGCGAGGGACAGGCTGCTCGCCGCCGGGTTCGCCTGGGACAACCCGATGGAGCAGCTGCCGCAGAAGGCGTTCCTGCTGCACCAGCCGCTCGGCCGCGGCCACGTGATCGCCTTCGCGGAGGATCCGAACTACCGCGCCTTCGCCGGGTGCACCGAGCTGCTGTTCATGAACGCGGTGCTACTCGGCCCGGCGCATTGAGGTCTTCTGCTACGCCCCGTCCCGCGCGTGTTCGTGCCCGTGCAGGTGCGGGTGCGAGTGCTGGCGGCCGGGGTGGGTGTGCCGGTGGGCGTGAACCAGGTTGGCGCGCTGGAGGAGGGGCAGATCCGCGAGGATGACCGCGGGCGCCGCGTCGGCGACGAGGCGCCCGTCGTTCAGAACGCAGCAGCGATCGGCGATGTCCTCGAGGGCGCCGAGATCGTGCGTCGCCGTGACCACCGTCTTCGCGCCGCCCGCCCAGCCGACCAGCAGGTCGATGACCTCGCTCTCGCTTCGCGGGTCGAGGCCCGCGGCCGGCTCGTCGAGCAGCAGGACGTCGGGGTCGAGAACGAGGACGCTCGCCAGCGCGACCCGCTTCTTCTCGCCGGTGGAGAGGCGCTGAGGCACGCGGTCGCGCAGGTGTGCCACCCGCAGCTTCTCCATCGTCTCGCCCACGCGCGCATGCAGTTCGTCGCGCCCCCACCCGAGCTGGAGCGGCCCGAACGCCACCTCGTCGAAGACGGTCGGGTTGAACAGCTGCGCGTCGGCGTCCTGGAACACGAGGCCGACCTGGCGCCTGAACGAGTAGGCGAAGCCGTCCGGGGCGAACGCCGCCTCGGTGAGCGGCGTGCCGCGGTAGCGCACGAGGCCGGCGTCGGGGAACAGCAGGCCGTCCAGCAGTCGCAGCAGGGTCGACTTCCCGGAGCCGTTCGCCCCGACCAGCGCGACACGGCTTCCCGCTTCGATTGACAGCGAGAGCCCCCGCAGGGCGGTGACGTCCTGGTACCGGCACGTGACGTCGCTCAACTCGTAGACCATTACTGCCGTCCCATCCAGACGCACAAGGTCGCCAACACGGCGAAGGCGCCAAGCGCCGCCCAGTCGCGCGGGCGCATGCGGAACTGGTCGGCGACGTGGACCTCGCCGCGGAAGCCCCGCGACTGCATCGCCAGGAAGACGTCCTGGCTCAGTCGCATCGAGCGCTCGAGCAGCACTCCGGCCGCCGCGGCGGTCGTCCGCCTTCGCACCGGTCCCGGAAGCGGCCCGACCGTGCGGCTGCGCCGCGCGTCGAACATCGCGTGCGCCGCCTGCAGGAGAACGAGGATGTACCTCCAGGTCATGCCCAGCACGACCACCGCGACCGCCGGTACACGAAAGGTTCTGAGCGCTTTCAGGACGTGGGTCCAAGGCGTGGTGAACACCAGCAGGAAGGCCAGCGTCGCCGCCCCGAGGACGCGCAAGAGGAGGTACGCCGCGCTGGTCGCCCCCTGCACGGTAACGATCAGACCGGCGCCGGGCAGGGTGAACCACTCCTGGCCGGGCGTCGTGAACAGGGCGGGGAGGGCGATGATCCCGGTGAACGCGAGGGTGCCAAGCCAGAGCCGCGTGACCAGCAGGCGAAGGGGCAGCCGCGAGGCCGAAGCGGCCACGACCGCCAGGAGGAGGAGAAACGCCAGCGTGGCGAGGTTGCGCGCGAGCGCCACCGCGGCGACGAGCGCCAGCACGCCGGCGAGCTTCACGCGGGGATCGAGCTGCTGCAGGAGACCCCGGGTGCCTGCCCGGCGCTCGGCTTCCCTCGCGCGGTCCATGACCTCGAGCAGCCCGTCAAGGGTGCGTTCGACGTAACCGCGTCGCCTCGTCACTCGTCCTCACCCGGAAGCTTGCCCCTCGCGCCGCCCCGGCCGCCCCAGGCGTTCGAGCAGGAGGAACGCGAGAATCACCAGCCCGACGCCGAGCACCGCCGACAGGACGTAGCCGAAGCGGGCGCTGCGCACGAACGGGGGCGCGTAATCGGGCCACGGGGCCGTCCAGACGGCCGACAGGCGATCGAGGCCCGAAGGCGCCGCGGCCGGGGGCGCCACGCCGAGCGACGCGTCGGCAATCTCCTGGCGCGCCGCGGGATCGTTGAAGTCTTCGGCCGCCCACTCGCCCCAGGCCGTTCCGGCGGCCAGGATGCCGAGCGGCGCCAGCACCATCAGGATGCCGAGCCCAGCCCACAACGGGCGAAGGCTTCCGCCGCGTGCCCCATTCCCGGGGGCCGCCGGAGCCGTCATTCCCGCGCCGCGCGCGAGCAGCGACGGGTCCGATCGCTGGATGAACGCGACGACGCCCGCCGAGACGACCAGCTCGGCGAGCCCCGCGATCGTCAGGTGGCCGAGCATCATGGCGGGGACCGCGATTCGCAGCGGGTACGGGGCGTAGAGCGGGGCTCCCGACGCGTCCGCGAAGAACATCGGCTGAAGGCCGAACTCGATGGCGGTCAGCAGTGCGGCCAGGTTCACGGCCACGTACCCCGCCAGGCCCGCGGCCATCGCCCGGCGAGGCGAGGAAAGGGGCGCGTTTCCCGCAACGGCGCGGTAAACGGCCCAGGCGGCCAGCGAGCCCGCCACCGCCATGTTGAAGCAGTTCGCCCCGAGCGTCGTGATGCCGCCGTCGCCGAAGAAGAACGCCTGGATCGCCAGCGCCACCGAGATCGCCAGCACCGACGCCCACGGGCCGAGGACGACCGCCGCCAGCGCCACACCGGTCGCGTGCCCCGTCGTCCCGCCGGGCAGCGGGATGTTGAACATCATCACGACGAACGAGAACGCCGCGAAGAGCGAGAGAAGCGGCACGAGCCGCGTGTGGAGCGCGGCGCGGACGCGGCGCAGGGCGACGTACCAGAACGGCGCCGCGCCGGCGTAGAGCGCGGCGCTGGTGAGCGGGCTGAGGTAGCCGTCGGGGATGTGCATGATCGTGTATCGCAGGCCCAGCGTAGCACACCGGCAACGCGGGCTCGTGCGCCGGCGGAGCAGGGCTTCGACGGCGGTGGCGCAGGCCCTTGGCCTGGCACTCTCAGCCTCGGGTATGATGGCGA